>NZ_JBSGZI010000121.1:0-22527 GCF_053610945.1 Streptomyces sp. NPDC054849 | reverse complement strand
CGATCCATGGCCGCGACTGACGTTTCCCCACGGTCAGACCAACGACCATCCGAACCGAAAGTCACATGATCAACAGCTTCTGTTAGGACCTCTTAGCCGTCAGCGCTGCCGTCACTGCCGTCGACGCCGACGGCTCCAGAGCCCGTTTTGCCCTCTGGACTCCCAGCAGGCCCCACCCCCGCTTCGCAGGAATCCGGCTGTGCGAACGGTCCGTGAACGGCGCCCTCGGCACAGCCCGCAGGCCGTCTGACGCACGCTCGGGGACATGGGGCGGTTGAGGACCACGACCCTCACAAACGCTACGACGTGGAGCGAAACTGCAGGTCAAGGGCCGGTATCGAATCCTGGTAGGCCATTGACCCCACCGGCCTACTCAGAAGTAACCTCCTGTCGCGCCTCCCCCCACCGAGCCGATCACCTAGAGGTACGCCTTGAAGAAATACGTGCTCGCCGCCCTCGCGAGCGCCCTGTTTGCGCTCACGTCCGCGGCTCCGGGCCACGCCGCCGGTACATCCACTTTCGGACCCTCCAGCAACCCCATCCTGTTCGTCCACGGATACAGCTCGTCAGGCTCCTACTGGAACACCATGGCGGACGACTTCCGAGCCGACGGCTGGCCGTCGTCATACCTGGACCAGTGGAGCTACGACTGGCACCAGTCCAACGCCACCACCGCCCAGCAACTGGCCGCCGAGGTCGACCGCCTGCTCGCGGCCACCGGCGCCTCCAAGGTCGACATCGTCAGCCACTCCATGGGAGGCCTGTCCAGCCGCTACTACGCCAAGAACCTGGTCGGCAGCGGAAAGATCGACGCCTGGGTCTCGCTGGCCGGCCCCAACCACGGCACCGACTGGGCCAACGGATGCGCCTACACCTCCTGCCTTGAAATGCGCATCGGGTCCGCCTTCCTTACATCGCTCAACGCCGGCGACGAGACCCCGGGCACCCCGCGCTACGGCACCTGGTGGTCGCCCTGCGACGCGATCATCAACCCCGACAGCAGTGTCTCCCTGAGCGGCGCGAAGAACACCCAGACCGCCTGCCTCAGTCACATCGCCATCGGTTCGGATCCGACCGTCTACGGGCAGGTGCGCGACTTCGTCAACGGCTGAGGGGCCCCTCGTCACCAGGCAGTGGGTCCGGCAGCGCCGGTCGTGACGGGGCACTCCTCAGCGGGTGGATCCCCACCGCCCCACGGCACCGCCCCGTGGCACCGTCCAGTCGTCGGGCGAACTCCGGCCCCTTGGTCATCGACGGGGCCGGAGGGCCTTCCCCGATCGGGAGGGCCATCCGGCCGTCCCTGCCTGCCTGCCTGCCTGCCGTTCGGGGTGCGGCCACCTGCCTCACCACCCACCGGCACGTCCAACGCCTTTGTGTGGCCCATCTGTGTCCATACGCGCTGCAATCGCGCGCGGACCCACCCCATCACACTGTCAAGCCAGGGCAACACCTGACCCTCCGTTAACTCCGGCGCCTGTAAGGCGCGGCACCCTGCCAACTTGCGGCTGGTGACACGGTTCTCACCGGCACCCCAGGTACGCGTAGCCGTCCTGGTGGCACGGGGGAGGGCCACCAGGACGGCTTGCCTACGTACGGGTTCCGGCGCTGCCCGGTCGGAAGCTCCAGCGGGATCGAGCGCACCCCACGGTGCCACCGCATTGGTGCGCCTCACTGCGGCCCCCCGGCCTGGGTGACCCGTCAGATCGGCAGTTATCCAGGGTGCCAATGAAGTGTCAAGCATGTGAGGCAAGTGCTCTCCGGATCTCATCTCGAACGGCACCCTGCCCGGCGGCGTCACAGCTGCACCCTGCGGGTGATTGGCTCACCTGACTGGTTATCTGTTCAATATCGGGGGGATTCCTGAACTCAGCCGATCCTGCACACAGGCTCTCAGACGACTCCACAGCGGCGGAGGCATGCCATGTCCACGGATAATCAGGAGAACGCTCCCAGCGCCGATCCTTTCGGCGACGACTGCGGCAGCCAGACGGACGGCGGACACCTCTGGGACGAAATCCAGGCGTGCGTCCAGAAACCTCACGCCGGACCCTGCCTGGAAGTAGAAAGCCGTTGGGGCGTGATGGCGGGCAGTCCGGGAAGCACCACTGACTTTCAACTGGTACCGACGGAGCGCCTCAGAGGGATCGAGTGCCCCAAGATCTGGGCCGGCGGCGCTGCCAACTACTGGTCCGCCGCGCAAGGCAGGATCCCCCACTACTTCAGTCACCCAGCCGCGGCCGGACTGGGCATCAACTCCAAACAGGCCCGCAGAGAAGAACAATTGCACATCCACATGTCCCAATGCGCCCCCCACGCGTTGCGCGACCTCGAAGAACATGAGAAGCAGCAGAAGATCACTACAGACCCGGCGAAGTGGAAGAATACGGTGCTTCCGGTGACGGGCCACGTCGCATCAGAGACCCGAAACTACCGGGTGATGAAGTCCGGAAACCTCAGCGACAACCTCTTCTATACCCTCAGGCATTACGTGGTCGGGGACGACAGCAGGATGCAGTATCAGACGATGATCGTGCTTCCGGCAAAGTCCGGCCTCTACATCCTGAACAGTGAGAGCGCCCTCCCCAGCGGCACCAACACCTGCAACCACCTCCTCCACTGCGCCTGAGCGCCCGCCCGTAGGGGTATCGAACTGGCAACCTCGCGTAATCGTGAGTCGCGTATTCCCAAGCACGTGAGGGCCTGTGTCACTGTGAGCTTCTTCGAGTTGACCACCGATCGGGTGATGGTCGTGAAGCGCAACGAACGAGGCCCCCGAGCTGTTGATCGAGATGTCTGACGTCTCAATCACGTTGCTCGGGGGGCCCCGTTGGTCATCCATCCTGCCGCACTTGACCTGCCGCATGCGCTCGTGGAGTGGGTCGCCATGCTGGTCGTCACTCGTGAGGGCGACCGGCGCTGCAAGCTCCGTCCGTCCCAAGCGGGCGATGGTGGCACTGGTGTACCTGCGAGAGCACACCACTCTGGCGAAGATCGCCGCCGGGTTCGGGATCAGCGAGTCCACCGCCCACGCCTACACCCGCGCGGTCGTCGACCTGCTCGCCGAACGAGCACCGGGTCTACTCAAGACGCTGCGCGAGCACGATCCCGACTTCATCCTGCTCGACGGAACCCTCGCCGAGTGCGACCGGGTCGGCGACGGCCGGGCCGACTACTCCCACAAACACCGGCGCCACGGAGTGAACGTGCAGGTCGTCACCGACCGGGGCGGCCGGCTGCTGTGGCTCTCGCCCGCCCTGCCGGGCCGCACACACGACCTGACCGCCGCCCGCACCCACCGGATCATCCGGATCTGCGAGCGCCAGGGCGTTCCCATCCTGGCCGATCTCGCCTACCAAAGTGCAGGACCGTGGCTGACGACCGGCATCAAACGCAAGCCACTCCAGGAACTCACTCCCACCGAGAAGACCCTCAACCGGGCGCTGGCCGCAGCACGAGCGCCCGTTGAACGCGGTGTCGCGAGCCTGAAGTCCTGGCGGATCTTCCGCAGGTCCCGGTGCAGCCCCAACCGCATGACGTCAATCGTCAAGGCCATCCTCACGCTGGAGCGGCAGCGCTGAAGATCCTTAGTGAGCGCTTCGTCTGGCTATAACCGCCACATGAAGCGCTCACGCGGAACCGAAACCCCTGGGGTCAGTCCTGATCTTGGCTGTACTGGGCCGCGTACCAACTGGAGTCGATGGCGGGGTTGCGCAGCGCCCCCCAGAACCGGTCGTCAGGTGTCGGTGGCAGGGGCTGATTGCCCAGGTCCGCATGTAGATCCGCACGCCAATCGAGAGTGAAGTGACTCCGGGTCTCCGCGCTCTCGCACACGGACCTGTACGGGGACCCCCAGATCCCGAGGGCTATCTTCTCCGCGGCCCACCTGCGCGTGTGGTCTCGGCCGGTGTCGGCCTGTGCGAGCACCGCGCGGAGTCGCAAGGCGAGCGGGCCGGTCTGGTCAGGCTGCGGCAGGGCCACATCGCACTCCCACGCGTCCAGGGCTGTCTTGACCTCCGGGTAGTTGTTCAGACCCGTTTCGACCGCCAGTCTGCGCAGCTGCTTCCGGGCGGCGTCGACCACCTGCTCATACGGCAGGACTGCGATCAGCGCACCGAGTTCCTCATGCCCGTCCAGGTGGCTCACGTGGAGGAGGTCGGTGGGACTGTAGGACAGGTCCAGCTCTGGCAGCTGCTCATCCGGTGCGGGAAGGGGCTCGTCGGCACTGTACTGCGGCCTGGCAGGCGGACGCGCCTCCCAGAACAGCCGGCCGTTGAAGGTGACGACACCGGCGTCCTGGCCGCGCTCAAGCGTGCCGGCCAGTTCGGCCAGATACTCACCCAGCGAGTCGGCCTGCCCGAAACTGGTGCCGGTCTCGTCGAAGAACCGTCCGATCACACCGAAGGAGTCCCGCCCGGTACGGCAATCCATCAGAAGACCGTCCGACGTCACGTCGTAAGAACCGAACTTCACGTAATCGTGAAGCCAGTAGCCCTCGGTCTCCCCGTCGAGGCCCTGGTCGATGCCGCGCATGAACCCGGTGTCCCCGAGGATTCCGCTCACTCCGAGCAACCGGTCGCCCGTGCTGAAGCGGAAAGCCTCAGGTCCCTCCAGCGCCCCGTTGTGCCGGAGGAGTGAAGCGACCATGTCCGGAGGAAAGGTGACCCCCAGTTCCTGTTGCGCTGCTGCGATCTCCTCGCCGCCTGCAGGCGGCCGAAGCGTGGCAAACGTGCGGGGCGCGTGCTCGCGCAGCCACGCGTCGATGCGAGTCCATGAGTCCTGGACCAGGTCTGATGTCATAGGGCCGACCTTAGAACCAGCGGCTGACAACAGCTTGATCGTCGCTCACCGGCCTTGCCGCCGGGTTGGCCTTCAGGCCGGCAAGCTTCGAGCGGCCCCTTGGCCCGGCTCACCAAGCTGCTGGCACCGGACGCTGCAGCCGCCCACTCGACACTGAAGCGCTCAGTCGCAATCACCCGATCGGTGGCCAACTCGAAGAAGCTCTGTGAGTGGTTGCTGTCTCGCCTCCGGGCATACCCGCTGGGCAGGGTGGCTAGAGACCGGTCAGCAGGCCGGCAAGCACTGGGATCTGGGTGAGTCGTCGTGGGAGTACGTTGGCATGGTGGGTCCCCAATCTATGGAGCAGTTGGCTGGAGACATCGCCAAGCTTTCCTACAAGTTCCCGGGCAGCTCTCCGCAGGCGGCGAGCGACTGGGAAGAATGGACTGCCAATGTCACGGCCGTGCTCGCAGTGTTCACTGAAGAAGCCAACAAGATCATTTCTCAGCCCCCTGGTCTGAAGTGACCCACTCGGAAGGAAACTGGCGCCCTCGTGTGATCGGGATTCGCGTCTGGCGCTCCCCGGCCGGGGAGCGCCACGGGCAGCCCGGGGTCAGCCGCCACTCGAGTTGGCAGAGGCCGAACCGCCCGAGAACCAGGTCGAGTTGGACCTCGGCTCGTCGCGCGTGCTGCGCTCGGTGCGCAGCTCCACCACGACCGCCGCCGGGCCGAGTAGGGCCTCCAGCGCGTCGGCGAGCCGCTGCGGGTCGCCGCCGAACGGGAGCGGGGCGAGCCGCTCCCGGCCGCCCCGCAGGACGAGTTCCAGCGCGAGCGTGGAGACGGCCGGCTTGCGGTCCCCCTGGTACGGCTCCACCACCTCATGCGTCAGCCGCACCTCGCGCAGGGTGTCGACGGGCAGCCAGTCGTCCGGCCCGGCGGCCCGGACCAACCGCAGGGACGCGGGCACCCCTGTCGGCGCGAACTCCACCCGCAGGATGTGCCGGGCCTGGGAAAAGGCCAGCGCCGGCCAGCCGAGCAGGTACTCCAGCCCGGCGATCACCCCCACCACCACGAACACGGTCGACGCCCGCGCCCCAGCCAGCGCCATCCAGAAGGCGACGAGCAGGGTCGGCACGCCCAGGACGAGCGGAATGAACAGCGCCGACCCCGCCGAGGTCAGCACGTTCCACGCCGGCCCGGCCGGGCCGGCGCGCAGGACCAGGTCCGTCGAGTCGGGGCCTTGTCTCAGCAAGGGATCGGTGGCCATGCCTCCAGCGTAGGACCGGTCCGCAAGAGCGCCTCGACCCCATTCGGCCGACGGGGCACGACTTCTGACGGCCCGTTGCCTTCAGTCGGCGGGCGCGGCGGGCTGCCAGGGCTCGAACGATGGGTAGGGCCACTGCTCGGCGGCGGCCATCAGCGGGTAGAGGGTGGCGCCGTCCAGGGGTATCGAACTGGCGACCTCGCGTGATCGGGAGTCGCGTATTCACCAGTCGGCGTGAGCTCGTAGTCACCGCGAGTGGTCGCCTGGTGCATAGTGCCGCCAGGTTCCGCCAGCCTCGGCGGCGAGCTGGGCGGTGGTGTCATCGTGATAGCCGAGCATGTGGGCAACCACGGGTGCGGGCGCCTGAAGCACGAGGTGGCGGATCGCCGCCGTGCGTCCTCGCTGGGTGGGGAAGCCCAGGTGGCGGAGGCGGAGTTCGAGGGTGTGCGAGGTCATGGGCTGTCCGGCCCGGCGGCCGGGAAAGAGCCACCGAGCGTCGGAGTCGGTCGCGGTCAAGGTGTTCGGCCGCTGGTCAAGGTGGGCCAGCAGCATCCCGGCGAAGGGCTCAGGAACGGGCGACGGCGGGTCACCGAGTCGGACCAGAACCTCGTCGGCCTCTTGAAGGACATCGTCGATGGTGAGCCGAGCGATCCGGGTGAGTGGCTGCGCGTGGAGCAGGACGAGCGCGGCGGCCACGCGGTCCTGGAGCAGGATGTCGTCGCGGTTGACGGTCTGCCGCAGCAGGGCGAGCCGCTGGTGCTGGGCGAGCGGGGCGGGGTTGCTCGTGGAGCGATGCGGCACGGCGACCTTGAGCAAGTGCTTGGACCGCATCGCCCATCGCAGAAACGGTGCTTGCTGAGCGCGTCGAGCTGGGAGTCGAGTTCCTGGCCGAGGGTCGAGCAGCGGGCGTAGCCGATGCGGATGTCCGCGCTCGGCAGGTCCGGGTCGATCGGCGCTGGCGGCGGGGTGCCGGGCCGCCACGGCCGGCCCGGTCCGCGGTCGGCCGGGGAGGTCTGTTGAGAGGCCGTCATGGGTCCGGATTCACGGCATCCCGAGGGACAAGATCTTCAGCGAGAAGTCGGTCGGCTCGACATCGCCTACACCAACGCTGTGCGTTCGGCGCCCGAGCTGAGTACGCAATCTCGCACGGATTGTCATGCTCCGCGCGCCATCGGCTCGTAGAAGAAGGGCACGACGATGCGCGACGTACTCACCGGCTGGACGGCGCAGACCCTCGGCGGCCTCACGCTTCTGGCCCTCGGCCTCCCGTGGAGCCGGGGCTCCGCCGTCACCGAGCGGGCGCCCCTGCGCCGGCCGCGGGCGC
Source organism: Streptomyces sp. NPDC054849 (assembly GCF_053610945.1). Lineage (NCBI taxonomy): Bacteria > Bacillati > Actinomycetota > Actinomycetes > Kitasatosporales > Streptomycetaceae > Streptomyces > Streptomyces sp. NPDC054849. The sequence goes on along the minus strand of NZ_JBSGZI010000121.1, from coordinate 15,163 downwards.
CCTCCGCACCTACATCCTGCTTGCCGAGCGCCTTGACCGCGGAGTCGGTGGCGATGCCGAGGTCCTTGACGGCCTCGGCGGTGACGCGTCGATCCGGTCCGCGCCGACCCTTCCCCTCCGCACGCCGGAACCACCCGCACGGCCCGCCGTGGCCGCTGCGCCCGCATCCGCCCTCGTGCCGCCGCCACGGAAAGCCCGGATCGCGGGAACCCGGCACTCTCCGCATCCGACTACTGCCCCGTGGGAGGCAGAGTTCCGCTTCCCGCACAGCAGAGGACGATCGAAGGGCGTGTGATGGGCGGGCTGGATGTGCGCATGCGGAAGGTCGTCTGCCGGCACGGCCGGGTGGAGGCCGTCGCCGACGTGGATCTGGAGATCGCCGCCGGTGAACGCGTGGCGCTGACCGGGACCAACGGTTCGGGCAAGTCCACTCTGCTGCGCGCCGTACTCGGTCTGCACCGCCAGACGACGGGCTCGATCCTGGTCGGCGGCCGGGAGGGCCGTTCGCCCGCGGAGTGGGCCTGGCGGCGCCGGGCCTGTGCCTGGATCCCGCAGAAGCCGGCCGCCGGCCGGTTCCCCCTGCTCGGCGCGGAACTGCTGGCCGGCAGCAATGCTCCTGCGGAGGCGGCCGACGCCGCGGGTCGGCTGGGGGTGGGGTCGCTCATCGGACGGCCGCTGCACACCCTCTCCGGTGGCCAGCTGCAGCGGATGTACCTGGCCCGGGCCATCGGATGCGTCGCCGCGGGAGCCGAGCTGCTCCTGGCCGACGAGCCGACGGCCGCGCTCGACTTCGACGGGCAGTCGGAGGCCGCGGACGTCCTCACCTCCCTGCCGGTGACGCTCATCGTGGTGACGCACGACCGCGGCCTCGCGGACCGCTGCGACCGCGTCCTGGAGATGGCCGCGGGCCGGCTGCGGGAGGTCCGGTGACCCTGGCCACCGCCGACCTCGCGGAGCTCCTGTCGCTGCTGCCCGTACAACGGGCCGCCGTGGCCCTGCTGCTGGCCGCGATCGGCCTGCCGGTCATCGGTGTGGTCATCGTCGGACTCGACATCATGCCGGTCCGGTTCGCGATGATGCACGTCGCCCTGCTGGGCATCGCCGTCGGGCTGCTCACCGGGCTCGACCCCATGCTGTGCGCGCTGGTGGCGTGTGCGCTGGCCGGTGCGGGCGTGGCCCCGCTCGCCCGTACCCCGGACGGCCTGTCGGGGGCGATGGGCCTTCTGATGAGCCTGGCCATCGCGGCCGCGCTGCTCCTGCTGGCCGTGTCGGGGGTCAACGCCTCCGGCGCCTTCGCCCTGTTGTGGGGGTCGATCCTGTCCGTCGGCGCCGCCGATCTCGTCGTCCTGGGCGCACTCGCGGTCGTCGTACCCGGCCTGTTCTGGTGGCGGCGCCACGAGATCGGCCTGCTGCTGTACGACCGCGAGCTCGCCCAGTGCTCGGGGGTCCCCGTGCGGGCCCTGACGGCCGCGCTGCTGGTCCTGGTCGCCATCGCGGTCGCCGGGGCGATCAAACTCACCGGCGCACTGCTCGTCGACGCCCTGACCCTGCTGCCCGCACTCGCCGCCCGCCGCCTGGGCAGCTCACTGAAGTCGATCACCCTCTGGGCGGTCGGCATCGGCGTCGCGGTGAACCTGACGGGGTTCCTCCTGGCCCTGTGGCTGGACTGGCCACCCGGCCCGGTCCTCGTCCTGACCGCGGGGGCGCTGGTCCTCGCGGTGCACTTCATACCCGAACGGAGAATCAGCTCATGGCGCGCACCCGCGTCCGTATCTCTTCCCTCCTCGCACTGAGCGCGGCACTCTTCCTGACCGCCGCCTGCGGGAACGACGTCCCGCCCGACGACGGCAGGCACCAGAACGGCGGGAAGCCGGTCGTGGTCGTCACCACCACGTGGGAGGGCGCCTTCGCCAAGGCCGCAGGCGCCGAGGACGTCAAGGTCATCGTGCCGCAGTCCGTCCACCACGCCCCCGACTACGACCCCAAGCCGTCGGACCTCGCCGCCGTGGCCAAGGCCGACTTCGTGCTGTACGCGCCCTTCGAGCCGTACGCCGCGAAGATCAAGGAGGCCGCGGGCTCCAAGGCGAAGCTGGTCGAGGTGGACCTCGACAACGACCCCGACAAGGTGGCGGCCGAAGTCGCGCGGCTAAGTGGGCTCTTCGGCACCGAGGCCGCCGCCGCGCAGTGGAAGACCGGCTTCGACACCGAGTACGCGAAGCTGAACAAGGACCTCCAGGCCGGCTGGCCCGGCGGCCGGAGCCCGTCGGTCGTGAGCCAGGTCTTCACCGCCTGGTCGGCGAAACTCGCGGGTGCCACCACGGTCGGCACGTACGGCCCCGAGGCCGTGACCCCGGCGCAGCTCGCCGAACTCTCCGGGAAGAAGCCGGCGCTGGTGCTGGACAACGCGCACATGTCCACCGGCACCGTCCTGCCCGACTCCGGCGCCAAGCAGGTGAAGATCGTCAACTACCCGGGCGAGGACCTCGATCTGCTGGCGGTCTACCGCAACGCCGCGGCCGAACTGAAGAAGGCCATGGGCGCTTAGGGACCAGGCCGTCTCTTCCGGATCTCGCCGGTTGAGCCCGCGGCGTCTGGTGCGGTGCATCGCAAGGCGCAGCGTCGCAGCTCGTACGTGTCGTACTCGCGCGACGCGACAACGCGGCGAGGTGCCGTGCCAGACGTCGCGGCTCAGGCAAGATCCGGAAGAGACGGCCCACGGGCCCGAGGGGCGGCAGGGGTCCCAAGGGACTACCGAGGCCAGGGGGCCCGGCGGCGTGAGGCCGCCGGGCCCCCTTCCTCATCCCGCCTGGGCCAGCGGGGGCGCGGCGGCCGTCGTGGGCCGGGGCCGGGGCCGCGGCCTGTTCTCGGCCAGGCGTGCCCGCAGAGCCGCCCGGTCCGGTTTGCCGGCGGCCGTCAGCGGCAGTTCCTCGACCACGAGGAGCCGCTCGGGATGCTTGCGCCGCTCAAGGCCGCGCCGCGTCAGGTGTTCGCCGAGGGACGCGAGGGTGGGCGGCTGCCCGCCCCGTGCCACCACGCAGGCCGCCAGCCGCTCCCCCATCAGCGGGTCGGGGACGCCGACGCAGGCGACGTCGCGCACCTGGGGGTGCGCGGTGAGTTCGCGCTCGACCTCGGCCGGGCTGATGTTGGCGCCGCCGCGGATGACGATGTCCTTGAGGCGGCCGACGACGTGCAGGACGCTGTCGGAGTCGAGGTAGCCGAGGTCGCCGGTGCGGACCCAGCCGTCGGGCGTGCGGTACCGGGCGTCCAGCTCGGGCGCGCCGACGTAGCACAGCGGGGTCATCGGGCCGCGCGAGATGATCTCGCCGACGGCGCCGTCGGGCAGCGGTGCGTGCGTGTCGGGGTCGGCGATCCGGATCTCGGCGACCCGGGGGTCGGGGTGACCGGCGACGACGCCGGAGCCGTCGGTGGGCGGGACCTTGTTGCCGAGCCCGGTGTGGCAGTTGACGCCGTCGGCGGAGCCGTAGAGGTTCACGACGGGACAGCCGAAGGCCTGCGCCGCGGCGGCAGCGGTGGTCTCGTCGAGCGGAGCCCCGCCGAGGACCAGCGCCGTGGGTGCGGGCAGCTGATCCCCGCCCGTCGCGTCGAGGCGTTCGAGGATCATGCGGACCATGGTGGGCACGCCGAGGACGTGGGTCGGCCGGTGTTCGCGTACCGCCGCTATCGCGGCCTCCGGAGTGAAGTGGTCGAGCAGGACGAGGGTGCCGCCGTGCCGTGCGAGGGTGACGGCCGTGCCGTTGGACCCGAAGGCGGAGGCCAGCGGGACGAGGAAGAGGCAGCGCGGCGGGGTCCGGTCCGGGATGAGGGAGGCCAGGAAGTTCCCGCGCCCGCCGGCCAGCGCGTTGTGCGAGTACGCGATCATCTTGGGCTCGGCCTCGGAGCCGGAGGAGACGAGGATGCGTGCGGCGCTGTCGGGGTCGGGACGGGCGGGGACGAATCCACTGGGGTCGGAGCGAAGGAGCTCCTTGAACAGAATCGTTCCTTCCGGCGCAGCGCCGGGGCCCGCGGTGATGACATGCCGCAGCCTGGGAAGTGACTCCGCGAGGGTGCACAGCTCGGCGGCGTGCCGGAACTCGCGGTGTTCGGTCGCCGCGATGACGGCGACGGCCTCGGCCCTGCGCAGCAGGCTCTCGGCCTCGTGGACGCCCCGGCCCACCGGGAACGGGAGTGAGATGGCGCCGAGGGCCGCCAGCGCCAGATCTGCGATGACGGCGTTGCGGTCGTTGGGGAGCTGCACGCCTACCACGTCGCCCGGGCGGATCCCGAGCTCCCGGAGGCCGGTGGCCAGACATCGGACCTTGCGGTCCAGCGCGGTATAGCAGAGCTTGCCCTTGGCGTCGAGGACGGCCGTCCGGTGCAGATCGGCGATCTGGTGTGCCCGGAAGAGGCTGTAGAGGTCGAGGTCGGGGCAGGTGCCGTCGACCACCCAGGCGCGGCGGAGTGCGGCGGGCAGCAGGTCGTGCAGGACGAGGCTGTCGGCGGTCATGCGAAGCTCCAGGGGTCGGGGACTGCGGGGGCGCCGTGCGCATCGCGGCTGATCGAGCCGGGGAAACGCGGATCGTGGTGCAGATCGGACAGCTCGGTGGTGACTGCGGTCGCGGTCAGTCCGTTCCCGTGCAGCCGGGCCAGGGCCTCGCTCGTGGACAGGCCGCGCAGGTCGTGCGCGGCCGCCGCGCGGGCGTCGGCGTCGGCGGGCGCGATCCAGCCGTCCGCCGTCGGCAGCGGGCGCCGGAATCCGGCCGGCCGCCGGGGGTTGTCCCCGCGGGCCGCGCGGCGCAGGGCGGGGGCGGTCAGCGTGTCGGCCGCGCCGAGCAGGGAGGAGTCCACCCGTACGCCGTGGCCGGTGCGTTCGCGCAGCAGGAGCCCGGCGAGGACGGCCTCGGCGCCGAGCAGTCCGCCCAGGACGTCGAGCAGGGTCATCAGCGAGGGCGCCGGCGTCTCGCCCTCGGGACGCACGGCCTCGCCGACGCCGGTACGGGCCTGGACCATGAAGTCGGTTCCCATGGGGGCGTCTTGGAGCCGGTCGGCCCAGCCGCTGGTGTACGCGTAGACGAGCGCGGGATTGACCCGGGCGAGGTCGTCGGCGTCGAGGCCGAGCGCGGCGGCCTTGCCGGGCGCCCAGTTGTGCAGGAAGACGTCGGCCTGCGCCGCCAGGTCCCGCAGCCGTCGGCGGTCCGCTTCCACCTTGATGTCGATCTCGACGGCCCGCTTTCCCCGGTTGAGGGCGAGCCAGCGGGCGGAGATCCCGGAACAGGCCGGAGGCATGCCGCGCAGGGGGTCACCGCCCGGCGGCTCGATCCGGATCACGTCGGCGCCGAGGCGCCCGAGCAGATGCGCGGCGAGCGGGGCCTGGATGCGGCGGCCGGCCTCCAGCACGGTCAGCCCGGCCAGCGGCCCGTCGGGGAGCGGCCCGTGCGGCAGTGGTCCGCCGGGGAGCGGGAGTGGTGCACGGGACGATGGTCTGGCGAACGGTGGTCCGCCGGGCAGCGCGCCCGGCCTGCCGGGCATCGGCCCGGCCGCCCACGGGGTCAGGGACCAGGGGGCGGCCCCGTCATGCTCCGCCGCCCGCTCCACGAGCGGGCGCAGGGCGCACACTTCGGCGCCGGAAACGGCCGCGGCCCGGCGGATCCGCTCCCAGAGGTGGGCCCGCGCCGTGGTGTGCAGGGCTGCCGGGAAGGGGGCGCAGGCGGTGGCGTAGCGGAACTGGAAGGGCCGCCAGCCGGCCCTCAAGGCGTCGGCGGGTGCCTCGAGCGCCCGCCAGAAGGCGGCCCAGGCCCCGGGATCGAGCGTCTCCAGCTCGAAGAGGACACCGTCGGCGGAGGTGAACGGCGGACCTCCGGAGGCGAGTTCGGCGGCCTCCCCTTCATCGGCCCCGGCGGCGGCGAGGTACTGGGAGACCGTGAGGAGGCCCGCGCGGTCCGCGCTGGTGGTGACCGGGGAGGCGGCGCGACCGCGGGCCTGGCCCACCAGGTCCGCGAGCAGCCCCTGGACGGTCAGGACGGCGGTGGCCGTCGCCGCGTAGTCGACCGCCAGGCCGCGCGGGTCGCCGTCCCGCCGGCCGTGCACGGCCATGATGCCGGTGGCAGCCTGCACCGTGGCCTCGTCGGCGAGCCCGCTCGCGGGATCCGCCCAGGTGGCGATCGCGCGTGCCGGTTTGAAGCCGCCGCCCGTGACCGTGATGCCGTTCGTGCATGGGGTGGCACTGGTGTGTGTGACGGCACCGGTGTGTGGGGTGCATGTGATGCCGCCGTCGGACGCGTCCCCCTGGCCGGGGTGGTCCGTCCGTGCGCCGAGCAGCCGCAGGTGGTCGGCGACGACGCTCGTGATCTGCGGGGGCCCGGAGGTGTCAAAGCGCAGTGTGTCGAGCGGCCGGACCGTCTGCGTGATTGCTGGTGACGCCATGCCTCTCCTCTCCTGGCGCGGCGGTGGCCGGCGCCCGGGTCTCACGGAATGCGGGAACCCGGGAGCGTTCGCACCCGACCAGTTCCACGGACAGACAGTCGGTCGGCCGTTCCCGCGAGTTCCCGGGGATGAGGAGGAACGCAGTGGAGGATCCAGGCAGGGTCATCGAGCTGAGGGAGCGGGTCACCCGGTTCGTCGGCACCCGGGTGATCCCCCGGGAGGCGGTGCTGGACGGGGGCGGGCCCGCCGCGGCCGAGGTGCTGACCGCGCTGCGGGGCGAGGCCCGGGACGCGGGTCTCTGGGCGCTGCCCCTTCCCGTGGAACTGGGCGGCGGCGGGCTGCCCTTCCGGGCCTACGCCGAGCTGGCCGAGGCCGAGGGCGCCAGCGACCACGGTCCGGCCGCGCTGGGGTCCGCCCCGCTGCTCGACGTCACGATGCTGGCGCGGCACGCAGCACCCGGGGTCCGCGAGGCGTACCTGAAGCCGCTGGTCGCCGGGGACATGCGGACCTGCTACGCCATGACCGAGCCGGACGTACCCGGCACCGATCCGTTCCGGACCGCCACGCGGGCCGAGCGCCTCCCGGACGGCAGCTGGATCGTCACGGGCCGCAAGTGGTTCACCTCCGGCGCGGCGGGCGCCGACCTGGTGACGGTCATGGCCCGCACCGCCGGGGCCGCCGGCGACCGCGGGGGGCTGTCCCTGCTGCTCGTGCCGACCGCCTCCCCCGGCTTCCGCGTCGTACGTGAACTCCCCGTGCTCGGTGCGTCGGGACAGTACGAGATCGCATTCGACCGGGTCCACGTCCCGGCCGACCACCTCCTCGGTGAACCGGGCGATGCGACGGCCATCGCCGGTGAACGGCTGCAGCTCGGCCGTACCCTGCGCTGCCTGCGCTGGCTCGGCCAGGCTCAGCGCGCCTTCGACCTGATGTGTGAGCGGGCCGCCACCCGCAACGGATCGCGGGGGCCGCTCGCCGACCAGCAGCTGATCCAGAGCCACGTCTTCGACGCCCTGCTCGCGCTGCGCACCACCCGCCCGCTCGTCCACGAGGCGGTGGCCCTCATCGACTCCGGGCAGGACGCGCGGACGGAGGTGGGGCTCGCCAAGGTCGCCGCCGCCCGCATGCTCCAGCAGGTCACCGACTCCGCCATTCAGGTCCACGGCGCCGCCGGGCTCGGTCCGGACACCCCGCTGCCCGCGCTCTTCCGCACCGGGCGCGCCGCCCGCATCCTCGACGGCCCGGACGAGCTGCACATCACCTCGGTGGCCCGCCGCGTCCTGCGCGAGTACGGCGGGACGCCCGCTCCCCCGCCCTGCCCGGACGGCCCTGGCCGCTGAGCCCGCGGCGCCGGGGCCGTGCGGCGCCCGGCGAGGGAGTTCCACCGAGCCGCGCGGGCCTGCCCGACCAGGCCCGAATGCGCACCCCAGTGTGGTGCTCGGGCGCGCCCGCGGTGCCCCGGTCGTTTCGCTACGCCCGACAGGCGCACCGTCTTGTCATCCTCGCCCGGGTAGGGCCGCGGCCCGCGCCCCCTGCGTGTCCCAGGAACGGCCGGCCCGCACCTCGATGCAGAAGCGGGCCGGAGCGGCTCGAACTGCCGAGCAGTCGTTTCGCCTCCGCCGATGGCGGTGAACGCGAGCCGAGCGCCCGTGGCGGTCGTGGGCGAGGCGGATCTGAGGGAGCGGACTGGCTCGGTACGGCGTCCCGGCCCCGATCCATCGGACACGGCCCAGGGCGTGTCTTTTTCGGATCTTGCCGGGCCCGCGCTGCCCGGGCACCGCACGTCGCGGCGTTGTCGGGCCTCCCGAGTACGTCCGGTACCAGCGGAGCTCCTCCGCCTTGCGATGCACGGCACCGGACACCGCGGGCTCGGCCGACACGATCCGAAAGACACGCCCTAGACGCGGGTGATGTCCACGACCCCGTGCAGGGCGGCCAGACCGAGCGTCAGGAAGAAGTCTCCCCAGATGAGTTCGTGCCGGACCGCCAGCCCCTTCGCCGCGTCGTAGCAGCCGTCCAGGAGCATCCCGGGCGGGCGGTCGGGGGCCCGGACGGTGAGGTGGGTCCCTGCGAGGCGGCCGAGGACCGCCTCGGCCCGGGCCCCGTACTCCGCCGCCCGGGGGCCGGGGACCCGGGCGAGTTTCAGCAGGGCGACCGCCGTGATCGCGGCGGCCGAGGTGTCGAGGGGCCCGCCGGGCCGGTCGGTGTCGGCGGGCGGGACGAGCCGTCCGGACGGGGCTCCTTCCGGTGCGATCAGGAGGGCGGCCGCCTGTGCGAGGCGGGCGGAGTCGCCGGCCGCGACTTCGGGACGCAACAGGGCGTCGGCGACGGCCAGAAGCAGCCAGGCCCGGCCGCGGCTCCAGCCCGGCGGCGGGTCCTCGCAGGGCTGCCAGCCGGCACCCGCGTCGAAGCGGAAGGCCGGACGGAAGCGCGGGTTCCGCCCTGTACGCGGGCCCCCGCCCTCGCCGAGGCAGAGGTCGAGGTGCCGGTGGAGGTGGTCCGCGGCCGCGGCCGCCCCTGGTGGTCCGGCGTCCGCCAGCAGGGGTACGGTCCCGGGGACCGCGTCCACACGGGCGAGCAGGCGGGGCCCGCCCAGCGCGTCGCCCCAGGGCACGAGCCCGAGTTCGCGGTCGTATGCCGACAGGCAGGCCCGGGCCGCCCGCGCACGGATCGCGGCGGCTTCGGTGTCGTCCCCCGCCGGAGCGGTCCCGTACCAGAAGATCAGTCCGCGGGTGGCGGTGTCGGCCCGCACCCATGGTTCGAGACGGGCCGTGCACGCGGCGGCGGCCCGCCGGTCGGCCTCGGCTCCGGTGTACCGCGCCCGCAGCCAGAGCAGCCCCGCCCAGAAGCCGCCGGTCCAGGATCCGCGGCCGGTCGTCGTCCACCGCCCGTCGCCCGGTTCGGCGTAGAGCGGGAAGCGGGGGCCCACCGCCGCCCCGGTCACCGCCACCCGCTCCATGACCGCCGCCAGCGCCTTACCGAGCCGGGGTCCGGGCGTGCCGGCCGGCGCCGTCGCGCTCACGCCTTTCCCTCCGGCTGCTCCGGCCACTCCGGCCGGAGCAGCCGGTCCCGCCGGTCGCGTACGGCCCAGAGGAACGCGACGGCTCCCGCCACCGCGAACTCCGCCGCCACCAGCAGCCAGCCCGGTCCGTACCGTCCGCTCTGCGCGAGCAGGCCGAACAGCGGCGGACCCACCGCGAATCCGGCGAAGAACCCGGCCGCGACGAGCGCCGAGTCCTGTCCGGCCCGGCCGGGGGCCGCCCGCTGCATGACCAGCACCATCGAGACGGCGTTGCCGGAGACGGCGAACACGCCGACCGCGACCGCACCGGCCCACACCAGCGGACTCGCGACCAGGGCGGCCGCCAGCAGAACCGCCGCCCCCAGAGCGCCGCATGCGAGCCAGCCCGGGAGCCACTCGGCGCGCCCGGGGCGGGCCGCCTTCGACCACCCCACCCGGGCCGCGATCCCCGCCACGCCCAGTACGGCGACCAGCGCGCCCGCCGTGGTGGGGCCCATGCCCAGGCGCTGCGCGCCGAAGAGGGCGAGGTAGGTGTTGACCGAGGCGATCGCTGCGCCGAGGGCGAGCGAGAAGACCGCCAGCCACGCCGTCATCCCCCGCGGCACGAGCGTCGTACGGGGCCCCGCAGGGGGCTGCGGCGGGTCGGCGGGGAGCACGCGCAGGGCCCACAGTCCGCAGAGCAGGGCCGCACCGGCGCCCGTCCACACGGCGCCCCGCCAGCCGATCAGGCCCGCGAGCAGCGCGAGCGGCAGTCCGGCCGCGAAGGCGCCCAGTTGCACACCGGACTGCTTGAGCCCGGTGACCGCGCCCCGCCGGGCGGGCGGGACGGAGCGCAGAACGGCCTTGTTGGTGGCCGGGTTGGCGAGCGCCTGCGGTACGCCGCCCAGTGCGACGGCGCCCAGCAGCAGGCCGGCACCGGGTGCGGCGCCGATCAGGGCGAGCGCTGCGGCGGAAAGCAGCAACAGGACGACCAGCGAACGCCGCGGGCCGATCCGGTCCACGATCCGGCCCCCGGCCGGGGACAGGACGGCGGCGGTCCCGAAGCCGATCGTGGTCGTCAGCCCCAACACCGCCGGAGATACGCCCAGTTCGCCGACCAGCCGCGGGCCCAGTGCCCCGAGCAGGAACAGCTGCAGCATCGAGAACGCCATGGCGCAGGTGAGGAGCGCGGTCAATCGCCGGCCCGCCCTGTCGTCGTCCGCCGCCGCAGCAGTCGGCGCCACCGGACCCGCGGCCGCCGCACCCGCGGTCGGCGATGCGATCGCAGTCCGCTCCGCAGTCCGCTCCGCAGTCCGCTCCGCAGTCCCTTCCGCCGACCCTTCCGCCGGTCCCTTCGCCGACCCCTCCGCCGTCACGAAGTCTCCCTTCCCAGGATGTTGAACTCTTCGACCGACCGGGTAGGCAGTCGGATGGAGCGGTGGACGGTTCCCCCGCTCCGTTGTGCCCTGCACCACACGAGGCGGGCAGCCCGGACGTGACACGGCGGGCCGCAGGAACTTGTCCGGAAGTGCGCACCCTGATGTGCGGCTCGGGAGGCCGGTGCAAGGATGAGCCCTCCATGAAACCGGTGGTCCGCTGTCTCCGCGCCTTGAGGGCTGCGATGTTCGCAGCCCTCTGCGTGCTGCTCGCGGCCACCGGCCACATGCTCATGTCGGGGGCGGCGGTGCCCTGGTGGGCGGCGATCGCCGCGCTGGCCGGTACGTCGGCGGCGGCCTGGTCCCTCGCCGGCCGGGAGCGCGGGCTGCTCGCCGTCACGGCGGCGGCCGTCACCGTTCAGGGCGTGCTGCACGCGGGGTTCACCCTGGCCCAGTCCCTGGTCCGGTCCGCGCCGCCGTCGGGAACCGGGCGGATGCCGCAACCGCCGCCCGGCGCCGAGGCGGCGGACGTCGCCGCCCACGCCCACCACGGCGTACACGAGATGGCGGAGGCCGCGTCCGCCACGGCCGCGGGTCCGCTGTCGGCGGGTGGTCACGAGGCAGCCGCCATGTCGCCCACCGGGATGCTGGCCGCCCACCTGCTGGCAGCCGTGCTGTGCGGCCTGTGGCTTGCCTACGGCGAGCGCGCCGTCTTCCGCGTCGTACGCGCCCTCGCCGCGCGGCTCTGGACTCCGCTGCACCTGCTGCTCCACCCGGCGGTGCCCGCGAACCGGCCGCGCCTCCGGGTACGCCGCGGCCGCCGGCACCGCACGCCGCGGCGGCTCCTCCTCGCCCATGCCATCACCTCACGGGGTCCGCCTGCGGGAACCGCTGTCCTCTGACAGCTGGTTTCCCGAGCCGCGTCCGCGACTGCCGCTGCGCCCGCACGTCGCGCCTCGGGCATCGGTCATGCCCTCCGGCAGGCCGTACCCCTCACCGGCCCCGCCCCTCGCGGCGGTGTCGGACACCCCTTATCCGTAAGGACCTTGTGGCGATGACTCCTGCCCTGACCACCCAGACGACCCGTGCCGCAGCCGAACGGCCGGCCCGGCACACCCGGGACTCCGACGCGGCGGTGACCCGACTGGCGCTCGCCGCCCGTGACGGCGACCCGGTGAAGACCGACCGGTTCGTCCGGGCTCTCCACCGCGACGTCTGGCGCTACGTGGCCTACCTCAGCGCCGACCCCCAGGCGGCCGACGACCTCACGCAGGACGTGTTCCTCCGGGCGCTCGCCGGCCTCCACCGGTTCGAAGGCCGGTCCTCCGCACGGACCTGGCTGCTGTCGATAGCCCGCCGGACGGTCGTGGACAGCCTGCGCCACGCGGCCGCCCGGCCCAGACTCTCGGACCGCCACGACTGGCAGACGGCCGCCGAACAGACGCAGCCGTACGACGTGCCGGGCTTCGAGGACGGCATCGCCCTGGCGGAACTGCTGGCCACGATCCCGCCCGAACGCCGGGAGGCCCTGGTCCTGACCCAGTTGCTCGGTCTCTCCTACGCCGAGGCGGCGACGGCGATCGGCTGCCCGATCGGTACCGTCCGCTCCCGCGTGGCCCGCGCCCGTACGTGCCTCATCGCACTCCTGACGGACACGCAGACGGCTGCGCCGGAGCCGGAGCACCCGGCCCCGCGGCAGGACCGGACCGACAGGGCCGCGCGGGACGTCGTACTGACGGCGTCGCCGGCCTGATCCTCCGGTGTGCACGCGGGAGGGACCGCAGGCCCCCTGGGCCTCGCCGGTCCCTCCCGCGCGACGGCAGGAACCGGCCCGCGCGCGCCGTCGGGCGGCGGGAAGGGCCGAGCGCGGCAATGTATCAGCCTTTCGAGGATCCGCCGGGATGTTTATCCGATGGTGATGTCCTCCCGCAGCGCCGTCACGCCGGGCACTAGCGTCCCGTGACACCCCGGGAAAGCGGGTGTGCACCGCACAGCACGTGCGGACCCTTCTGCCCCGCCATCCTCCCGGCCCCCTGGAGCAAGGAGGCACAGTGCTGTCATTGCGGCGGAGATCCATCAGCAGCTTCTCGGTGGCGACCCGATACGCGATCGCGAGCGGCGTCGTCATCACCGCCCTGGCCCTCACCCTGATCGCGCTGCTGATACCCGTGGACAGTTTCGACGGGCGGGCCTCGGCCGCCGTCGCGGTCCCGGCGGACGTGGACGACGGCGCCGGAACGCTGAGCACGGCGTACGGCCCGCTGACCGCGGCGGACCGGGACTTCGTACGGAAGGTCCGGCTCGCCGGGCTGTGGGAGCTGCCCGCAGGCCGGCAGGCCCAGCAGCGCGGGACGCGTCCCGCGGTGCGCACGGCCGGGGAGCACCTCGTCGACGGCCACGCCGAACTGGACCGACAGGTCATCCAGGTCGGCCAGGCCCTCGGCATCGATCTGCCCAACCAGCCCTCCGCGCAGCAGCAGGACTGGCTGGGCCAGCTGACCCGCGCGAAAGGAGACGAGTACGAACGACTGTTCACCCAGCTGCTGCGCCGAGCGCACGGAAAGGTGTTCGCCCTGCTGGCCGGGATCCGGGCACAGACCCGCAACTCCATGGTGCGAGCCCTCGCCACGTCCGCCAACGCCACGGTCCTGGACCACATCACGGTCCTCGAAGACACCGGGCTGGTCGACTTCGACGCGCTCGCCGACAATGTCCAACCGACGAAGTGAAGTGATCGCATGAGTCCAAAGGGCCACAAACGCCCGCGGTTGTCGAACAAGCTCCTGGGCGTGGTCTGCGCGCTCGTGCTGGGCGGTGGCGGTGTCGCCGTCGTGGCCGGCAACGCGTCCGCGGGCCAGGAGGGCGAGCGCGCGGCGCAGACGACGACCATCGACTGTCCCGACGTGGGAGAGAAGCTCACCGCCGTCCCCGACCAGGCCAAGCCCGAGGTCGACAAGAGCCTTGCCCAGCTGGACGACCAGGTGGCCGACGCCTACCGCAAGCTCGCCGCCGGGGAGGCCAAGGGGGACGCCCTCCTCGGTGACCTCAAGGCACAGCGGGACAAGACGATCGCCGGTATGGCCGACGCGATAGCCGCCGCGGCCGAACGCCCGCAACAGATCGCGGCGTTGAGCGCGTGCACGATGAAGAAGGCACCCGCCGCGGAGGACGCCGCGGGTGGCGGCGGGGCCGATGGCCAGCTCAGCGCCGCTCAGGCCGCCGGGCAGAAGGGCGGTCCCGCGAAGAGCGACTTCGTCAACATCACCAAGATCAGGCCGAACGTGCGCAAACCCGCGGCCGCCGGGGGCGCGTCCACCGGATCCTTCAGCTCGCAGTGCGGCCGCAACGAGAACGGCCACTTCAACCCCGACAACGTCATCGTCGCGCCCGGCGTCTCCAACGGCGCCCACCACATGCACGACTACGTCGGCAACGTGTCCACCGACGCCTTCTCCACCAACGACAGCCTCGCCAAGGCCGGCACCACCTGCGGCAACGGCGACCAGTCCAGCCACTACTGGCCCGTCCTGCGGTTGCGCGACGGCAAGGCGGAGCGGGACGCCAAGGCTCCGGGCGGCGGCCAGGACGGCAACGTCGGAACCATCCTGCAGCCGAAGCAGGTGACGATCACCTTCAAGGGCAGCCCCGTCGGCAAGGTCACGGCCATGCCCCGCTTCATGCGCATCATCACCGGCGACGCCAAGGCCTTCACCAACGGCACGGGCAACGCCAACGCCTCGTGGAGCTGCACCGGATTCGAGAACCGCCAGCTGAAGGACAAGTACCCGATCTGTCCGAAGGGCAGCGACGTGGTGCGCACCTTCACCTTCCAGAGCTGCTGGGACGGAAAGAACACCGACAGCGCCAACCACCGGACCCATGTGGCCTTCCCCGACCGCAACGGCCGCTGCCAGAAGGGCTTCACCGCGATCCCGCAGCTGGTGCAGCGCATCACCTACGGGGTGGCGCCCGGCGCCCGATTCGCCGTGGACAGCTTCCCCGAGCAGTTGCACAAGCCGGTGACCGACCACGGCGACTTCATCAACGTGATGTCGAACGGCCTGATGAACAAGGCAGTGGGCTGCATCAACGACGGACGCAACTGCCGCTGACGTCAGCGGCACGGACCCGTGCGGTGCGTACGGGTCCGGACCCGTCCCGTACGGCCGCCATCGGTTCCCGTACGGGACCGCACCCGTCCCGTACGAATCACCACCGGTCCCGCACGAATCCACACCCGTCCCGCACGGGACGGCACGGGCCCGAGCAGTCCGCGTGGGACCCGTA
The DNA here is from genome assembly GCF_053610945.1 of Streptomyces sp. NPDC054849. NCBI lineage: Bacteria > Bacillati > Actinomycetota > Actinomycetes > Kitasatosporales > Streptomycetaceae > Streptomyces > Streptomyces sp. NPDC054849. The sequence goes on along the minus strand of NZ_JBSGZI010000121.1, from coordinate 79 downwards.
CGGTCCCCCTCCGCTCCCGGGACGGGCGCTCCACTCCCCCACCCACCGCGCCCGACCCGGGAAAGGTGTTGGCCCAAGC
>NZ_JBSGZI010000120.1:0-22589 GCF_053610945.1 Streptomyces sp. NPDC054849 | reverse complement strand
GGCCCGGTGCGCACCTCGTGCGCCCGGGCCCGCGGGTGCGTTCGCGTGCGACTGCATCCGGCCGCGTTCGAACGCACCCAGCTTTACCCAAAGCCATTCCATCGGGTGATCGTCACCCCGTCTGCCTGACGCCCGGGCGTGCCCCAACTAGGGTGCGGCGCAAGCATTCCGGCACTTGGCCCACCGGCATTGCGATGTCAGTGGCGGGTGTCACAGTGGGGGAGTGAGCAACGTCGCCGCAGGGCAGAGGGGGTGAGGTCCGGCCGTGTCCGGAACCGTTTCGATCACGGAAGCGGGCGTGCCGTCCGCACGTTCCCGCGCTCTGGCCGTGCTGCGCGTCCGCAGCAGGGCCCTGGCCGTCGGGCTGCTGCCCGCCGCGCTCGCAGTGGTGCTGGTGGCCGCCCGGATGACGGGCCGGCTGGCCGGTGACCCCTGGCCGACGGTGACCCTCGCCGTGTGCGCGGTCGCCGCACTGGTGCTGCTCGTCGGCGGGGCCTTCGCCGCGGTGGTGCTGCGGTCGAGCCCGGCCGTGACGCCGACCGTGCCGCTGTCGGAGGCCGCCGCGCCCGATCTCTACCGGCTGGTGCGCGATCTGGCCGACCGGATGGACGTGCCGCCGCCCTCCGCGATAGCGCTGACGCCGGACTGCGACAGCTGGCTGGAGGACCGCACCCACGCGGCCCACCGCCGCACCGGCATATCCGCCGGTCCGGAGTCCGAGCCGGGTGCGGCCCCCGTGCTGGTGATCGGCTCGCCGTTCCTGTGGTGGATGCGGGTCGCGGAGCTGCGGGCGGTCCTCGCCCCCGTCGTCGCCGGTACGGGACCTTCCGCGCACCCGGACATAGCCGACGCGCGCGGTTTCGTGCGCGGCCTGGACGCGGCCGTGGACGTGGGCAGCCGGCGCGGTCTCGGCTGGATCGCCCCGCCGGCCCGGCTGCTGCTGCGGCTGTGCCGCACGGACGCCGCCGAGATGGAGCGCGGGGTGGCCGCGGCCGCCTCCGAGCGTGCACAGGGTGTGGACTACGGGCTGCGCATCGTCGCCCAGGAGCAGGTCGGCCTCGCCTACGCGGGATGGGACCGGCTGCTGACCCGGGTCGCGCTGCCCGCCTGGCGGATGGGCCGCTGGCCGGCGCACCTCGACGCCGGAGTGGTCTCCGCGCTGACCGAACTGTCCCGGCGGGACCGGCTGGCCGAGGGGTTCACCTCGCGGCTCGGCGAGCGCCCCGCCTGTGATCTTCTGGAGCAGCCCGGCGTGGTCGACGAGGCGACGTCGCTGCTGGCCGCGCGGCTCTTCCACGGCGGCCCGGCCGAGCCGGGGCCGGACTGGTCCCCGGTGGACTGGGCGGCGTATCCGGAGGAGGTCGTGGACCGCAAGTGGCGTACGGAGGCGGCCCGGCTGCACGCCGCGCTGGACGCCCTGGCCGTCCCCGCGGGGCTGCCCGCAGGGCCTTCCGGCGCATCCGGTCCGGCCGCGCCGACCGGGCCCGCCGGAGCCGGGGTCCGGCCCGGTGCGTCCGGAAGCACCGGGGCCGCGGGATCCACCACGCTCGAGGCCGACTCCCCGTCACCCACCGCGGACGGTTTCACCGGGCCCACGCTGGAGCGGGTGCTGGGCTATCTCACGGACCCCGCCGGCGACGGCGCGGCCGGGGAGGCGCTGGCCGGCCGGCTCAGCGGAGACCTGGCCCGCGAGGAGCGGGCCGCCGGTCCTGCCGCCGGGTCGGGGAAGGCGCAGGGCGCCGACGCCGTGCCGTTGTTCCCGCTCCAGCCGCCGCGCAGCGGCCGGGACCTGCTGGCCGACCACGTGACGGCGATGGTGTGCTGCGCGGCCGTGGACTCCGCCGGGGCCGAACCAGGAATGGACTGGCTCGACGGGCCGGTCCTGCTCGTCGGCGGCGACCGCCGCTCCGACCTGGCGCCGCGCGTGCTCTGCCTGGTGGAGGACGGGAATCCGGAACCCCTGCGGGACTGGCTCGCGACCCTCGGCGTCCGCCCGGAGAAGCCGGTCCGCCTGGTCTGAGGCGCCACCTGGTCTGAGGCGCCTGAAGGCGGGCCGCGGACGCGCCCCCGGAGGGCTACGACTCGCACTCACAAGCGGATCCAAATGTTCCGGTCACGTCAATTCACGACGAACGGTGACGGACTGAGTGCGATATGTGATGTGCTGGGACCGGTCGCGGCGGGATGTCCTGAACCGGGGTGTCCGAGAACCACCGTCACAGCACAGCGTGTGCCGCGCCCACCGAAGCGATGGATGCCCGTACGGGGGAGCGAGGGAGGGGAGCGGTCATGGGTGCGGACCAGATCCGGCGTTGGGAGTCAGGTGCGCTCGCGCACGCGGTGACCGACCCCTTCGGGCAGGGCCCGCTGCCCTGGTTCCGGGGCAGTGAGCTGTACTTCGACGACACGGGCCAGGTCGTGCCCTGGTACGTGGACCCTGCGGCCGCGGCCGCAGGCACCGGCCAGATCCCCCGCGCCCGCGGCGCAGGCGGCCCCCGCACCGCGGACGACGTGCACCGCCAGATCAAGGGCTTCGCCTCCACCGGCGCCGTCACCCCCGGCGAGGCCATCGACTTCCACGTCACCGTCGACCCGCCCCAGCAGTTCTCCGTCGACGTCTACCGGATCGGCCACTACGGCGGGGACGGTGCCTCCAAGATCACCACCAGCCCCCGCCTCTCCGGCATCGTCCAGCCGGCCCCCCTGGCCGCGGACCGCACGGTCTCCTGCCACCACTGGTGGCTGTCCTGGCGCCTCCAGGTGCCCTCGTACTGGAGCGTCGGCGCGTACGTCGCCGTCCTGACCACCGCCGACGGCTACCGCTCCCACATCCCGTTCACGGTCCGCGACGAGCACCCCGCCGACCTGCTGCTCCTGCTCCCGGACATCACCTGGCAGGCGTACAACCTCTACCCGGAGGACGGCCGTACCGGCGCCAGCCTCTACCACGCCTGGGACGAGCAGGGCCGGCTGCTCGGCGAGCAGGACGCGGCCGTCACCGTCTCCTTCGACCGCCCCTACGCGGGCGCGGGCCTGCCCCTGCACGTCGGCCACGCCTACGACTTCATCCGCTGGGCCGAGCGGTACGGCTACGACATCGCCTACGCCGACACACGCGACCTGCACGCCGGCCGCGTCGACCCCACCCGCTACCGCGGTCTGGTCTTCCCCGGCCACGACGAGTACTGGTCGGCACCCATGCGCCGCACCGTCGAGCGCGCCCGCGAGCACGGCACCTCGCTCGTCTTCCTCTCCGCCAACACCATGTACTGGCAGGTCGAGCTCGGCCCGTCGCCCTCCGGGGTCGACGACCGGCTCCTCACCTGCCGAAAACGCCGCGGCCCCGGCCGCCCCAGCCTCTGGCGCGAGGTCGACCGCCCGGAGCAGCAGCTGCTCGGCATCCAGTACGCGGGCCGGGTCCCCGAGCCGGCTCCCCTGATCGTGCGCAACGCCACGCACTGGCTCTGGGACGCCACCGGCGCCGGGGAGAACGACGAGCTGCCCGGCCTGGTCGCGGGCGAGGCCGACCGCTACTTCCCGCGCACCCAGCTGCCCGAGCACCAGGACCGGATCCTGCTCGCGCACTCCCCGTACCTCGACGGCGACGGCCACCGCCGCCACCAGGAGACCTCCCTCTACCGGGCGCCGAGCGGCGCCCTGGTCTTCGCCTCCGGCACCTTCGCCTGGTCCCCGGCCCTCGACCGTCCAGGCCACGTCGACGAGCGCGTGCAGCGCGCCACGGCCAATCTCCTCGACCGGATCTGCAAGCGCGCCTGACCGGCACGACCGGCTGCCATCCCCCACCCCTGTCCACAGGAGGGGCCGAAGGTGCGCGAGAATCGGTGTGCGCTCATACAGAACCACAGGGAGACCCCGTGTCCGGATTCGTCGAAAAGCCCGAGCCGGTTCAGGTTCCGGGCCTCGTCCACCTCCACACCGGCAAGGTGCGCGACCTCTACCGCGACGAGGAGGACCGCCTCGTCATGGTCGCCAGCGACCGCATCTCCGCCTTCGACTGGGTCCTGCCCACCGAGATCCCGGACAAGGGCCGCGTCCTGACCCAGCTCTCCCTGTGGTGGTTCGACCAGCTCGCGGACCTCGTCCCGAACCACGTCATCTCCACCGACCTGCCCACCGGCGCCCCCGCCGACTGGGCCGGCCGCACGCTGATCTGCCGCAACCTCGACATGATCCCGGTCGAGTGCGTGGCCCGCGGCTACCTCACCGGCTCCGGCCTCGCCGAGTACAAGAAGACCCGCACCGTCTGCGGCCTCGGCCTCCCCGAAGGGCTCGTGGACGGCTCCGAGCTGCCCGGCCCGATCTTCACCCCGGCGGCCAAGGCCGAGGTCGGCGAGCACGACGAGAACGTCTCCTACGAGGAGGTCGCGCGCACCACCGGCGCCGAGACGGCGGCGCTGCTGCGCCAGACCACCCTGGCCGTGTACGGCCGCGCCCGGGACATCGCGCGCGAGCGCGGGATCATCCTGGCCGACACCAAGTTCGAGTTCGGTTTCGACCCGAAGGACGGCACCCTCGTCGCCGCCGACGAGGTGCTGACCCCGGACTCCTCCCGCTTCTGGCCGGCCGACCAGTGGAAGCCGGGCCGCTCGCAGCCCTCGTTCGACAAGCAGTACGTCCGCGACTGGCTGGCCTCCGCGGCCTCCGGCTGGGACCCCAAGGGCGAGCTCCCGCCGCCGGCCCTCCCCCCGCAGGTCGTCGCGCAGACCCGTGCCAAGTACGTCGAGGCGTACGAGCGGCTCACCGGCCAGACCTGGTCCTGACGACGAAGAAGCCCCCGGTCGCTATGACCGGGGGCTTCTTGACTGCACAGAGCGGACAACGAGACTCGAACTCGCGACATCCACCTTGGCAAGGTGGTGCTCTACCAACTGAGCTATGTCCGCATGCGCCGTGGCGCGGGAACCACTATACCCAACCTCGCTCCCGTGCGATGCGCACTGCCGTGTGCCGGTTCTCGGCGCCCAGTTTCGTCGCCGCCGAGGACAGGTAGTTCCGTACGGTCCCCTGCGACAGCGCCGCCCGCTCCGCGATCTCCGCGACCGGCGCCCCGTCCGCCGCGAGTTCGAGCACCTCGGCCTCCCGCGCGGTCAGCGGCGAATCCCCCGCGCTGATCGCGTCGGCCGCCAACTCCGGATCCACGTAACGGCCTCCGGCGTGCACGGTCCGGATCAGCTCGGCCAGCCGCTGCGCCGACACCGTCTTCGGTGCGAAGGCCCGCACCCCCGCGGCGAGTGCCCGCTTCAGATGTCCGGGGCGGCCGTGGCTGGTCACGATCATGGTCTTGCAGTCGGGGAGTTCGGCCCGCAGCGCTGTGGCGACACTCACACCGTCCGCCCCCGGCATCTGCAGGTCCAGCACCGCCACGTCCGGCCGGTGTGCCCGCGCCATCGCCAGCGCCTCGGGTCCCGAGGCCGCCTCCGCGACGACGAGCAGGTCGTCCTCCAGCGCGAGCAGCGCCGCCAGCGCCCCGCGGATCAGGTGCTCGTCGTCGGCGAGCAGTACGCGTACGGGGCTCACGCCCCCACCTCCAGTCGTTCCAGTTCCCGGTGGGGTATCTCCGCCCGCAGCCGGAAGCGGCCACCGCCCGTCAGCCCCGCCTGCAGCGTCCCGTCCAGTGCCGCGAGCCGCTCCCGCAGCCCGGCCAGCCCCGAGCCCGGGGGCCCGGCCGGGGTGTCGGGCGCCCCGTCGTTCTCCACCACCAGCGTCACGGGACCGGTCTGCGGAGCGGTCAGCCGGATCAGGCAGCGGTGCGCGTCCCCGTGCCGCAGGACGTTCGTCGTCGCCTCGCGCACCACCCAGCCGAGCGCCGACTGGACCTCAACCGGCAGTTCGCGTCCGGCCTCGAAGTCGACCCGGCAGTCCATTCCGGCCGCGCGCAGCACCCCGCGCGCTCCCTCCAGCTCCACCGCGAGATCCGCTTCCCGGTAGCCCCGCACCACGTCCCGTACCTCCCGCTGGGATTCCTGGGCGATCCGCTGGACCTCGATCATCTGCTCCACCGCCTCCGGCCGTTCGCGCCGGGCCAGCTGGACCGCCAGTTCGCTCTTGAGCGCGATCACCGCCAGATTGCGGCCCATCACGTCGTGCAGATCGCGGCCGAACCGCAGCCGCTCCTCCGCCACCGCGAGGCGCGCCTGAACCTCCCGCGAGCGGTCCAGCTCGTGGACCGTGTTCAGCAGCCATCCGGAGAACCCCCAGGTGAAGCTGAAGAACAGGCCGCCCAGCAGCACCCCGACGCCGTAGCCGACGGCCTCCCCGGCCGGCAGGCCCAGGGCGAGCACGGCCAGCGCCGCCCCGGCCGCCGCGGCCGGGGCGACCCAGCGCATGGTGCGCACCGAGCGCAGGCACAGGACCACCGAGCCGATCGTGAACCAGCTCATCGCCGCCACCAGCGTCGGCGCCACCGAGGAGTCGGGGAGCTCGCCTGCCCTCTGCAGGACGAGGACGGCCAGTCCGGCCGCGGCCGTGGCGACGGCCGTGGCCACCGCCAGATGGACCGGGCGCTCACGCCGCCCCACGACCCAGTGCAACGCCTTGGAGGTGAGCACCCCGCACAGCACGGCGTGGACGGACACCATCAGGAAGAGCGAGACGGGCACCAGGGCCCAGAACTCCCCTTTGGCGGCGGCCAGCGGACCCAGCCCGAAGGACAGGATCTCGAGGGCCGCGAAGAAGTGGAACGACCACCTGGTGTACAGCTCGACCTTCCCCGCACTGCTGCGGTTCTTCCACCACCCCGTCAGCTTCGACATGCTCCCCGTCCCCCGACTCGCTCTAGCGGCGCGGTTCCCAGCGGAACCACCGCTGGACAGCAAACACGGTGATCACGATCCAGGCCAGCGCGCCGAGGCCGGCCCCCAGCAGGTCGTACGCCTCCGTGCCCCCGCTCCAGCCTGCGCGCACGAGGGTCATCACCCCGCTCAGCGGCAGCAGTTCGCACAGCGAGGCCGCCAGGTCCGGCAGCGAGTCGATCGGCATGAACAGTCCCGAGCCGAGTGCGGTCACGAGGAACAGCGGCAGCGTGGTGAGGCCCGCGGTCTCCACGTTGCGGGTGAAGGAGCTGGTCACCGCGGACATCCCGGCCAGCAGCACGACGCCGGCGAGGACGGCCGCCACGAGCAGCAGCGGGTTGCGCGGCATGCGCACGTCCAGGGCAACCGCCCCGGCCACCGCGAGGACGGCGATCTGGCCGAGTGCCAGAGCGGCGGCGGGCAGTGCGGTTCCGGCGAGGATCTCCAGGTCGTTCGCCTCGCCGGTGCGCAGTCGCTTGAGGACGAGCTCCTCGCGCCGGGCGACGTAGGCGGAGACCAGGTTCATGTAGACGACGAGGATCAGCACCATGCCGATCCCGCCGGTCAGGGTGGCCTCGCCGACGGCCTGCGCGCCCTCGACCCCGCTCAGCGAGGAGCGCAGGACGAACACCATCAGCACGGGCATCAGGAACGCCAGGCTGAGGGCGGCCCGGTTGCGCACCAGCAGGGTGAGCTCGGAGCGGCCGAGCGCCGCGAGCCGGCCGGGGTTAAGGGTCAGCGTGTTCATCGGGTCCCCGCCATCGTGTCCTCGGTACGGTCGCCGGCGCCCCGGCGGTTCTCTGCGATCTCCAGGAAGGCCTCCTCCAGGGAGGCGGAACGGGCGTCGAGCCCGTCCAGTTCCACGCCGGACTCCCGGGCCCAGAGCAGCAGGTCGGTCAGATCGGCCTGGAGCCGTTCGGTACGGATCTCCACGCGCTGCCCGTACGCCGCCGCATGCAGCGCCAGCGGGAGCCGGGCCGCGGGCACCCCGTCCGGCAGGGTGAAGCGGATCCGCGCCGGCCGGGTGGCGGTCACCTCGGCCGGGGTTCCGGACAGGACGAGCTCCCCCTCGTGGAGGATCGCGAGGCGGTCCGCGAGCTCCTCGGCCTCCTCCAGGTAGTGCGTGGTCAGCAGCACCGTGGTGCCCTGCGCCCGCAGTTCCCGCACCAGGGCCCAGGTGTCCCGGCGCCCTTCGGGGTCCATGCCGGTGGTCGGTTCGTCCAGGAACAGCACCTCTGGCCGGCCGAGCAGAGCCAACGCCAGGTCCAGGCGCCGCCGCTCACCACCGGACAGCTGCTTGACGCGTACGGAGGACCGCGCGGCCAGGCCGACCAGCTCCAGCACCTCCGCCGCCGGGCGGGCGCCGGTGGTGACCCCACCCCACATCCGGACGGTCTCGGTGACCGACAGGTCGGAGGGGAAGCCGCCCTCCTGGAGCATGACGCCGGTGCGCGGGCGGACCTCGGCCCGCCGCGCGTACGGGTCGAGCCCGAAGACGCGGACCCGGCCCCCGCTCGGCGCGGCCAGGCCCTCCAGCAGTTCGACGGTGGAGGTCTTGCCTGCGCCGTTGGTGCCGAGGAGGGCGAAGATCTCGCCGCGCGCCACGGAGAAGGAGACGCCTCGTACGGCCTCGAAGCCTCCGGCGTAGCCGCGGCGCAGGCCCTGGGCTTCGATCACGGTGTCAGTCATGACTCAAGCGTCGCGGCGCCCGGACCGGGTCGGCAGTGCGCGTTGTCATCGCGCACGATGACATTTCTCAGGGTGTCCGCGATCACACGGCGGAGAAACACGAAGAAGGCCCCGATCGAAATGATCGGGGCCTTCTTCACACAGAGCGGACGACGCGACTCGAACGCGCGACATCCACCTTGGCAAGGTGGTGCTCTACCAACTGAGCTACGTCCGCATGCAGTGCACTGCCGGGGCAGCGCGTGCATCACTCTACCCGATCCACCGTGGTGGTCGGAAAGCGATGCAGAGCGGGTGACAGGAATCGCACACTGCGCCTTCCCTCTGGAAGAGGGATGTTCTGCTACTGAACTACACCCGCACGACCTCGGAGGCTTTGACCTGCGGTCTGGCCCCTTGGCGTGATCCACACACTAGCCGACGGATGGGGGTGGATGGCAAATCGGTCCTCAGTGGGCCGCGTTGTAGGCCTCGTAGATCCGCTTGGGGATGCGGCCGCGCGGCGGCACCTCGTACTGGTTGGACCGGGCCCAGGCGCGGACCACCGCCGGGTCCGGGGCGACGGAGGTGTGCTTGAAGGCCTTGCCCGAGCGGGACTGGCGGCGGCCGGCTGCCACGAAGGGGGCCAGGCTCTTCCGCAGTTTCTTTGCGTTGGCCACATTGAGGTCGATCTCGTACGTCTTACCGTCCAGAGCGAACACGACCGTTTCCGCCGCTTCTCCGCCATCGATGTCGTCGGAGAGCGTGACTACTACGCGCTGCGCCACGGATATCGGTCCCTTCGTGCGACGTCGCCACCAGCTGACGTGCGGTGATGTCGCCTGTGTGGATGTTTCGGGGCAATGCAACTTTCATCCCCCTTGCGAAGTGGCAAATGCCGCTCGCGGTGGGTGATTCCTTTGTACCCCGATTCTCATTGCATTGCGAAGCCCAGTTAATTCTCTCCGCGTGTCCTGCCGCAATGCCGGGTGCGAGGTTTTCCGGCGGATTTTGCGAAGCGTTGGTGGAGCCGAAACGGCCCGGTGATCACGCCCTCTCGATATCTACCCGCGTAGAAATTTCGGCCGGGTACGCTGAGGGAACCGCCTTCGCACCAACCACCACACGGGAGTGCCCGATGGCACGCGTCGTAGTCGACGTCATGCTCAAGCCGGAGATCCTCGACCCCCAGGGCCAGGCGGTGCAGCGTGCACTGCCGCGCCTGGGCTTCGAGGGGATCGCCGACGTCCGCCAGGGGAAGCGCTTCGAACTGGAGGTGGAGGGACCGGTCGACCAGGCCGCCCTCGACCGCATCCACAAGATGGCCGAAACGTTCCTCGCCAACACCGTCATCGAAGACTTCACCGTGAAGGTCGAGGCCTGACGGTGACCACTCGCATCGGAGTCGTGACGTTCCCCGGAACCCTCGACGACCGTGACTCGCTGCGCGCCGTCCGCCTCGCGGGGGCGGAGCCGGTCTCGCTGTGGCACCGCGACAAGGACCTGCACCAGGTCGACGCGGTCGTTCTCGCGGGCGGCTTCTCCTACGGGGACTACCTGCGCGCCGGGGCCATCTCCCGCTTCTCGCCGGTGATGGAGACCATCATCGAGCAGGCCAAGGGCGGCATGCCCGTCCTGGGCATCTGCAACGGCTTCCAGGTCCTCACCGAGGCCCACCTGCTGCCGGGGGCGATGCTCCGGAACAACCACCTGCACTTCATCTGCCGCGACCAGAAGCTGCGGGTGGAGAACGCGGAGACCACGTGGACCGGCGACTACACCGCCGGCCAGGAGATCTCCGTGCCGCTCAAGAACATGGACGGCCGCTACACCGCCGACGAGCGCGTGCTCGACGAGCTGGAGGCCGAAGGCCGGGTGGCCTTCCGCTACGTCGACGTCAACCCGAACGGTTCGCTGCGCGACATCGCCGGCATCACCAACGCCGCGGGCAACGTCGTCGGCCTCATGCCCCACCCCGAGCACGCGGTCGAGCCGCTGGTCGGGACGGGCCGCACCGACGGCCTCCCGTTCTTCACGTCGGTCCTGAAGAAGCTGGTCAGCGCATGAGCCTCGACACCGTCAAGAACGCCACCGAAACCCCGGACGCCTCCCAGCCGTGGAAGGAGCTCGGCCTCAAGGAGGACGAGTACGCCCGCATCCGGGAGATCCTCGGCCGCCGCCCCACGGGCGCCGAGCTCGCCATGTACTCCGTCATGTGGTCCGAGCACTGCTCGTACAAGAGCAGCAAGGTCCACCTGAAGCAGTTCGGCGAGAAGGCCCCTCAGAACGACGCCATGCTCGTCGGCATCGGCGAGAACGCCGGCGTCGTCGACGTCGGCCAGGGGTACGCGGTCACCTTCAAGGTCGAGTCGCACAACCACCCCTCGTACATCGAGCCCTACCAGGGCGCGGCCACCGGCGTCGGCGGCATCGTCCGCGACATCCTCGCCATGGGCGCCCGCCCCGTCGCCGTCGTCGACCCGCTCCGCTTCGGCGCGGCCGACCACCCCGACACCAAGCGTGTCCTGCCGGGCGTGGTCGCGGGCATCGGCGGCTACGGCAACTGCCTCGGCCTGCCCAACATCGGCGGCGAGGTCGTCTTCGACTCCTGCTACCAGGGCAACCCGCTGGTCAACGCCGGCTGCATCGGCGTGATGAAGCACGAGGACATCCACCTCGCCAAGGCCTCCGGCCCCGGCAACAAGGTCATCCTCTACGGCGCCCGCACCGGTGGCGACGGCATCGGCGGCGTCTCGGTCCTCGCGTCCGAGACCTTCGACGACACCAAGCCCACCAAGCGCCCCGCCGTCCAGGTCGGCGACCCCTTCCAGGAGAAGCTCCTCATCGAGTGCACCCTGGAGATCTTCAAGGAGAAGCTGGTCGCCGGCATCCAGGACCTCGGCGGCGCCGGGCTCTCCTGCGCCACGAGCGAGCTGGCCTCGGCCGGTTCCGGCGGCATGCGCGTCGAGCTGGACACCGTGCCGCTGCGCGACGCGACGCTCTCGCCCGAGGAAATCCTCATGAGCGAGTCGCAGGAGCGCATGTGCGCGATCGTCGAGCCCCAGTACGTCGACCGCTTCATGGAGATCTGCGAGAAGTGGGACGTCATCGCCACCGTCATCGGTGAGGTGACCGACGGCGAGCGCCTGGAGATCTTCTGGCACGGCGAGCAGATCGTGGACGTGCCCCCGGGCACCGTCGCCCACGAGGGCCCCGTCTACAACCGCCCGTACGCCCGCCCCTCCTGGCAGGACGCGCTGCAGGCCGACGACGCGGGCAAGCTGCCCCGCCCGCAGACCTCCGAGGAGCTCCGCGCGCAGGTCCTGGCCCTGGTCTCCTCCCCGAACCAGGCGTCCAAGTCCTGGGTCACCGACCAGTACGACCGCTTCGTGCAGGGCAACACCGTGCTCGCGCAGCCCGAGGACGCGGGCATGGTCCGCATCGACGAGGAGTCGAACCTCGGCGTGGCCATGGCCACCGACGGCAACGGACGCTTCGCCAAGCTCGACCCGTACACGGGCGCGCAGCTGGCCCTGGCCGAGTCCTACCGCAACGTCGCCGCGACCGGCGCCAAGCCCCTCGCGATCTCCGACTGCCTCAACTTCGGTTCCCCCGAGGACCCGGACGTCATGTGGCAGTTCGCCGAGGCCTGCCGCGGTCTGGCGGACGGCTGCCTGGAGCTGGGCACCCCGGTGACCGGCGGCAACGTCTCCCTCTACAACCAGACGGGCGACATCGCGATCCACCCGACCCCGGTCGTGGCGGTCCTCGGCGTGATCGACGACGTCAACCGCCGTACGCCGATGGCGTTCTCGGAGGCCGGCCAGCTGCTGTACCTGCTGGGCGACACGGCCGAGGAGTTCGGCGGTTCGGCCTGGTCCCAGGTCGTCCACGATCACCTCGGCGGCATGCCGCCGAAGGTGGACCTGGGCCGCGAGAAGCTGCTCGGCGAGATCCTGATCTCCGCCTCTCGCGACGGCATGATCGACGCCGCGCACGATCTGTCCGACGGCGGCGTGATCCAGGCGCTCACCGAGTCCTGCCTGCGCGGCGGCAACGGTGCGCGGATCGTGGTTCCCGAGGGCCTGGACGCCTTCACCTTCCTGTTCTCCGAGTCCGCGGGCCGGGCCGTCGTGGCCGTCCCGCGCAGCGAGGAACTCCGCTTCACCGACATGTGCGGTGCGCGGGGCCTGCCGGTCACCCGCATCGGCGTGGTGGACGGCGAGGAGATCGAGATCCAGGGCGAGTTCACCCTCCCGCTGGCCGAGCTCCGCGAGGCCCACGAGGCGACGATCCCGGCTTTGCTGGCCTGATCCCCGCTCCCGCAGTACGCGTACGAGCCCCCGTCCGGATGCCGTCCGGGCGGGGGCTCGCCCGTGCCCGCCCGGCGAGCGGCCGTAGCGATTCCGTACCCGGAAACCGCTTCTGGCCTGCGGGGCCGCCTCCGCATACTGACCGGGTGAGCATCGTCAAGCACCTGCCAGGCGCCGCGATGCCCGAGGGCGGCGCCCCCTCTGGAGGGTGCAGGACGCCCAGCGCTGGTTCGACGCGCGCGTTCCCGCCGCCTTCGCCCCCGTCACCATCGGCTGGCTCCTCCTGCCGCTGGTCCTCCTGGCGATCGTCCTGATCGGCTGGAACGAGCCCGAGCCCGAGGCCGAGCCGCACGGCACCGAATGGGCCGGCTACGCCCAGGCGGTCCTCCTGCCGGCCCTCCCGGGCTGGTACCGCTTGCTGCCGGCCGCCACCCTCGTGTCCACCCCGCTCATCGCCGCCGCGAGAGGTAGAGCGCCCGCGCCGCCGACCGGTCGAGCGGCTCCGGAAGTTCCGGCTGTGGCTCCTCCGGCAGCTGCGGCGGCAGTTGTGGCAGCAGCTGCGGCGGCGGCTGCGGGGGCGGCGACTGATCGGGCAGACTCGGCGCATGGCACCCAAGACCCGCAGGTACGACGCCGCCAAGATCAAGGCGGCCGTGACCGCGCAGTTCGGCCATGTCGCCGACGCCGTCGCGGAGCTGACGCCCGAGCAGCTGGCGCGGCCCAGCGGACTCGGAGACTGGTCCGTCGCCGACCTCGCCGCGCACATCGCGTGGATCGCGGACTCGCTGGCCGCCGGCCTTGCGCGGCCGCCCGCCGTCGTCGCCGAGCTCTCGGCCGTGGAGTGGCCCTTCGCCACCGCGTCCCTCGCAGGGAAGATCTCCGAGGCGGCCAAGGAGACCCTCACCGGGGCCCCGCTGCCCGAGCTGTTCGACCGGGCGGCCACGCGCATGGCCGAGGCGCTCGCGGCGAACCCGGGAGACCGCGTGCTGCACCTGTGGATCGGGGACATGACCCTGGCCGACTTCATGGTCACCCGCACCGTGGAACTGGTGGTGCACACCGACGATCTGAACCGGGCCGCCGGACTCGACGTCCCCATCGAACGCCAGGCCCTGGCCGCCTGCACCCGGCTGCTCGCCGACGCCCTCGCGTTCAAGGCGCCGGGCGGTTCGGTCGAGGTACGGGTCCCGCCCTTCGCAGTGGTGCAGTGCGTCGAGGGCCCGCGCCACACCCGCGGTACCCCGCCGAACGTGGTGGAGACCGACCCGCTGACCTGGATCCGGCTCGCGACCGGCCGTACGGCATGGGCCGAGGCACTCGACGGGGCGCGGGTCGGCGCCAGCGGTGAGCGGGCCGACCTGTCGGCGCTGCTCCCGCTGATGAGCTGAGCTGGGGGCGCAGCCGTGGCGGAACCGACCGGGCGTCCTCCTCGTCCCAGGAGCATGCGTACCCTCCGGCACGTCCACATCCCCGCGGGGCCGGCCCTCGTCCTCGCGCTCACGCTCGCGCTGGCCGGCTGCGGCCGGACCGAGGCGAGCGGGTCCGAGTCGCTTCCCGACCCCGAGGGCCGCTGGGCCGTCGAGTCTCTGACCACGGGTGGCCGCACCCTGCACGCACCCGAGGCCGCCCGCCTCGACATCGGCCCGGACCAGATCAAGGGCCACTACGGCTGCAACGGTTTCACGGCGGCCGTCTCCTTCGCCGGGCCCGGCGCGATGACCGTGACCCCGGGCGAGACGACGACCATGGCCTGCGAGGACATGGAATTCGAGACGGCCTTCGCCAAGCTGTTCACCGGGCGTCTGACGATCGACCGGGGGCCCGACCGGCTCACGCTGAAGACCGCAGACGGGAGCACCCTCGCCATGACATCGGCGCCCCCGAACCCCGACGCCCCGCTCACCACGGTCGAGTGGACCGTACGGTCCCTGATCAGCGGCCAGTCCGTGTCCTCCCTGCCCGCCGACGCCACCGGCAGGGCCCGGTTCACCATCGCCGCCGACATGTCCGTGAACGGGACCCTCGGCTGCAACCGGTTCAGCTCCCGGGTCACCGGCGACGGCGCCACGCTCACGTTCGCTCCGCTCACCACCACGCGGATGGCGTGCGAGGGGGCGGCGGGCGAGGTCGAGCGGAAGCTGACCGAGCTGTTCGGGAGCGGCCCCCTCCTCATGAGGATCGACGGCCGCATCCTGACCCTCACGGCTGCGGACGGCGACGGCCTGATCGCCGAGGCGCCGTCCGTCGTCGAATAGCACCGGTGCGGTGCGGTGCGGTGCGGTGGGCGGAACGGGCGGTCTGAAACTCCCGCTCCCGGGGGACCGTCTGGCAGGCCGGGACACCTTGTCCTCGTACGAAGGCACAGGTACTCCACGGCACCGTCCGTTCGCCGGTCCCGGGCGGACGCCGGTCGGCGCGCGGCAACGGCGGATCAGTGCGGGACGGAGCGGAAAAGCGAAAAGGAGAGGCAGAGTTGTGGCTGCGCGGAACAGCGGCAGAGAGAGCTCGCGACACGGACCGAGTGCACGGGTCGGCGCTCGACGAGGGTGACGGTACGGTCACCGAGAGCCTGCAGGGACCGAGACCCTGTACGAATGCGTTCGTGCATGTCAACAAAGTGATCCGCATCCGAGACGGAGGCGTCCGGTCACCCTCTGTGCTGTGACATTTCCCGGCCGTCCCCAATTCGGACCAGTGGTCGATCTCGCCTACACTCGGAAGCGTGCCTCGTGGTGATGGACGACTCAACCACGACCTGCTCCCCGGCGAAAAGGGCCCCCAGGACGCTTGCGGCGTCTTCGGTGTCTGGGCTCCGGGTGAAGAGGTCGCCAAGCTCACCTACTTCGGACTGTATGCGCTGCAGCACCGTGGACAAGAGTCCGCGGGAATCGCTGTGAGCAACGGTTCCCAGATCCTCGTCTTCAAGGACATGGGCCTCGTTTCCCAGGTCTTCGACGAAACCTCTCTCGGCTCGCTCCAAGGTCATATCGCGGTCGGTCACGCCCGCTATTCGACCACCGGGGCCTCCGTCTGGGAGAACGCGCAGCCCACTTTCCGCGCGACCGCCCACGGCTCGATCGCCCTGGGTCACAACGGCAACCTGGTGAACACCGCCGAGCTCGCCGAGATGGTCGCCGACCTCCCCCGTCAGGACGGCCGTGCCACCCAGGTGGCCGCCACCAACGACACCGACCTGGTCACCGCCCTGCTCGCAGGGCAGACCGACGAGGACGGCAAGCCCCTGACGATCGAGGAGTCGGCCACCAAGGTCCTCCCGAAGGTCAAGGGCGCCTTCTCGCTCGTCTTCATGGACGAGGGAACTCTCTACACCGCCCGTGACCCGCAGGGCATCCGCCCGCTGGTCCTCGGCCGCCTGGAGCGCGGCTGGGTGGTCGCGAGTGAGACCGCCGCCCTCGACATCTGCGGCGCCAGCTTCGTCCGCGAGGTCGAGCCGGGCGAGCTCATCGCGATCGACGAGAACGGCCTGCGCACGTCCCGGTTCGCGGAAGCGAAGCCCAAGGGCTGTGTCTTCGAGTACGTCTATCTGGCGCGCCCGGACACCGACATCGCCGGCCGGAACGTCTACCTCTCGCGTGTCGAGATGGGCCGGCGCCTGGCCAAGGAAGCCCCGGTCGACGCCGACCTGGTGATAGCGACGCCGGAGTCCGGCACGCCCGCCGCCGTCGGATACGCCGAGGCCAGCGGGATTCCGTACGGTTCCGGCCTGGTCAAGAACGCCTACGTCGGCCGGACCTTCATCCAGCCCTCGCAGACGATCCGCCAGCTCGGCATCCGGCTGAAGCTCAACCCCCTCAAGGAAGTCATCCGCGGCAAGCGCCTGGTGGTCGTCGACGACTCGATCGTCCGCGGCAACACCCAGCGCGCCCTGGTCAAGATGCTTCGCGAGGCCGGCGCGGCGGAGGTCCACATCCGGATCTCCTCGCCGCCGGTGAAGTGGCCGTGCTTCTTCGGCATCGACTTCGCCACCCGGGCCGAGCTGATCGCCAACGGCATGTCGGTCGACGAGATCGCCACGTCGCTGGGCGCCGACTCGCTCTCGTACATCTCGCTCGACGCGATGATCGAGGCGACCACCATCCAGAAGCCCAACCTCTGCCGTGCCTGCTTCGACGGCGAGTACCCGATGGATCTGCCCGACCCGCAGCTCCTGGGCAAGCAGCTTCTGGAAAACGAGCTCGCGGGCGGCACGGACGCCGCCGACGCGCTCCGTCGGCCGTAGGCGATTTCCCGGTCCGGCCTGCTCAACCTGCGCTGGGCCCTCTCTTTGAGGCTTCTCCGGGGGCCCAGCACCACACGCAGTAACGACACGAAAGCTCTCTCCTGTCATGACAGAGAAGACCACCGGTGCCAGCTACGCAGCCGCAGGCGTGGACATCGAAGCGGGCGACCGCGCCGTCGAGCTGATGAAGGAGTGGGTGAAGAAGACGCAGCGTCCCGAGGTCCTCGGTGGCCTCGGCGGCTTCGCCGGCCTCTTCGACGCCTCCGCCCTCAAGCGCTACGAGCGTCCGCTGCTCGCCTCGGCCACCGACGGCGTCGGCACCAAGGTGGACATCGCCCGCCAGCTCGGCGTGTACGACACGATCGGCCACGACCTGGTCGCGATGGTCATGGACGACATCGTCGTCTGCGGCGCCGAGCCGCTCTTCATGACCGACTACATCTGCGTCGGCAAGGTGCACCCCGAGCGCGTCGCCGCCATCGTCAAGGGCATCGCCGAGGGCTGCGTCCTCGCCGGCTGCGCCCTGGTGGGCGGCGAGACCGCCGAACACCCCGGCCTGCTGGGCCCGGACGACTTCGACGTGGCGGGCGCGGGCACGGGTGTCGTCGAGTACGACCGGCTCCTGGGCGCGGATCGGATCCGTACGGGTGACGCCGTCATCGCGATGGCATCGTCCGGTCTTCACTCGAACGGGTACTCGCTGGTCCGGCACGTCCTCTTCGACCGGGCCGGGATGTCCCTGGACCGGCATGTCGAGGACCTCGGCCGCACCCTTGGCGAGGAGCTGCTGGAGCCCACCAAGATCTACTCGCTGGACTGCATGGCGCTCACCCGTACGGCCGAGGTGCACGCGTACTCGCACATCACCGGCGGCGGCCTCGCCGCGAACCTGGCCCGTGTCATCCCGGATCACCTGCACGCCACGGTGGACCGGACGACCTGGGCCCCCGGCGCGATCTTCGACCTGGTCGGCAAGGCCGGCCAGGTGGAGCAGCTGGAGCTGGAGAAGACCCTGAACATGGGCGTCGGCATGATGGCCGTCGTACCGGGCGAGTCGGTGGACGTGGCGCTGACCGCGCTGGCCGACCGGGGTGTCGACGCGTGGGTCGCGGGAGAGATCCTGGAGCGCGGCGACCGTACCGAGGGCGCGACCCTGACCGGTTCCTACGCGAGCTGAGCAGCACTGAAACCCGGTCCGGGGCCATGCCCTGGACCGGGTTTCAGTGTTCTGTCTCTCGTGCAGACGCCCTAGGAGCGTCAAGCGCCCCGACGCTGTGCCGACGGACCGGACTCTTCGTCCTCGTCGTCGTCATCGCTGTTGTACAGCTCCGCGTACTTGGCGTACGGGTCGTCGTCGTCATCCAGATCGTCATCGACTTCGACCGGCTCGCTGACAGGCAGCAGCGGATCCGTCGGCGATGCGCCCAGCTCATTGGCCAGACGCGAGAGGTCAGTCCCGCCGCTGTTGTACTTCAGCTGGCGGGCGACCTTTGTCTGCTTGGCCTTGGCCCGGCCGCGCCCCATGGCTCGACCCCCTCGGTGACGGGGCTCGACGGCCCCAGAGTCTGACACGCGTTCATGGTTCGGAGCGGGCTCTCCGTGGAGAGACCGTCCGTAGGGGTTTAACGGTACCTGCTTCCGCGGCCATACGGTACGCCGCCCGCATGACGCGCCCCGGTGCAGAACCAACGAGGCGCCCCGTCCTCGCTGGTCAGCTGCGATTTTAACCCTTTCCTGGCGGGCGACCCGCCGAAGCGCAGTGAGTTCCGTCTCGCCGCACCCCGGCGGGGCGCACCAGGGGGCCCCGGAGGTGCTTAGACCGCGCGCGCGGCGCGGGCGTCCGCCATCCGCTGCTCGGCGATCCGGTCGGCCGCGGCGGCCGGCGGGATCCCGTCCGACTTCGCGCGGGCAAAGATTTCGATGGTGGTATCGAAGATCTTCGTGGCCTTGGCCTTGCAGCGGTCGAAGTCGAAGCCGTGCAGCTCGTCGGCGACCTGGATGACACCGCCGGCGTTGACCACGTAGTCGGGCGCGTACAGGATGCCGCGGTCCGCGAGGTCCTTCTCGATGCCGGGGTGGGCGAGCTGGTTGTTCGCCGCACCGCAGACGATCTTGGCGGTGACGGCGGGCACGCTGTCGTCGTTCAGCGCGCCGCCGAGCGCGCAGGGGGCGTAGATGTCCAGGCCCTCGGTGCGGATCAGCGCGTCCGTGTCGACGACCGCGGTGACCTTGCCCGGGTGCTTGTCCAGGATCCGGCGGACGGACTCTTCCCGTACGTCCGTGATCACGACCTCGGCGCCGTCCTGCAGCAGGTGCTCGACCAGGTAGTGGCCGACCTTGCCGACACCGGCCACGCCGACCTTGCGGCCGCGCAGGGTCGGGTCGCCCCACACGTGCTGGGCGCTGGCGCGCATGCCCTGGAAGACGCCGAAGGCGGTGAGGACCGAGGAGTCGCCCGCGCCGCCGTTCTCGGGGGAGCGGCCGGTTGCCCAGCGGGTCTCGCGGGCCACGACGTCCATGTCGGCGACGTAGGTGCCGACGTCGCAGGCGGTCACGTAGCGGCCGCCGAGGGACTCCACGAACCGGCCGTAGGCCAGAAGGAGTTCCTCGCTCTTGATGACGTCCGGGTCGCCGATGATCACGGCCTTGCCGCCGCCGAGGTCGAGACCGGCGAGGGCGTTCTTGTACGACATGCCGCGCGAGAGGTTCAGGGCGTCGAGGATGGCCTCCTCGTCCGAGGCGTACGCGTGGAAGCGCGTACCACCGAGGGCGGGGCCCAGGGCGGTGGAGTGGATCGCGATGACGGCCTTCAGGCCGGAGGCTCGGTCCTGGCACAGCACGACTTGCTCGTGGCCGCCCTGCTCCGTACGGAACAGGGTGTGCAGGACGCCGTCGGTCATTTCGGTCACGGTGGTGACTCCCATGGAAGAGATGCGGCGGAAATACGCCCGCCCTGCGGGTGGGGGAGGGCGTGCTGGGAGCAGCGTAAGACCTGTGGACCGTTCATAGGCGACCTGTCCGGGGATCGAAACACACCCGGAGTACGGGAGCCCCGCCCGGCCGGAAGGTGCGGGCGCCCCGGAGGTGAACCCAGCCCTCGAAAAGGGGAGTACGAGAACGTGAGCGAATCCACCGATCCCCTGCTTCCCTCCGCCCGCTCGGCGCCGGCCGTCCCCTATGCCTCCTATCTGCGCGTCTACGAGCCCCTCGCCGCCTTCGCGGAGCCGGAGCGCGCGCACTGGGCCGCCTACGCCCGGCGCGGGGTGACCCCGACCGCCCAGGACGAACTGCGCCGGTCACTGGCGGACTTGGTACGGGTCCCCGTGGTGGGGGTGCCGGAGCACGAGAGCGCCGACGCGTTCACGGCGGAGGTCGACGGGGTGCTGCTGGTCTGCCCGTGGCGCACCCGGCTCCGCGGCTGGCTGGCGCTCCAGGAGCTGGTCGAGCAGTTCCCGCGCCCGGTGCTGGACGCGGCGCTCCCGCCGGTGATGCGCCGGCGGGCGGCCGAGGACTACGAGCGCTGGCGCGAGCGGAACCCGGACGCCCGCCCGTGGATCCGTACGGGTGTGTGGCAGATCCCGCTGCGCTGGTTCGTCCTGGTGGCCGACGAGGAGCGGGACTACCTGCCGGGCGAGCGGCTTCGCTACCGGACCCCGATGGTCCAGGCTCGGCGCCGGCTCGCCCGCGCCCTGCGGACCCTGCGGGCTGCGGAGGGGTACGGGATGCTGGCCGAGGGGCTCGTGGAGGTCGGGAGCTGGCTGGAGGAGTTCCACCCGCGGTCGATGGTCGAGCTGGACTACGGCGGGCTGCTGCACGCGCTGCCCGCGGACGGGCTGGCGGCCGACCGGTCGGCCCGGGACCTGGCGTCCGGGATCGCGGCCCTGCGGGCCGGGGACGCCGAGGGGGCGACGGAGGTCTACGGGGAGCTGGCCGAGCGGTGGCGCGCGGTCCGGGAGCGGCTTTTCGCGAATTAGTCCTGAAGTCGCCGGTGTGGCTGTTTCCGGTCCCGAGGAGCCCGTACGTACCCTCCCGTATCGGTCGATCGTCCAATACTGGCTGATCAGAGGCCTGATCATGTCATTTAGGACGGAGTTCCAGGACCTACGTCCCGATACGGGCCATTGGCCCAAGCGTGACGGACCGCACTAACTACACCCTTGCGCCCTTCCCCTACCCTCGTGCCAAAATAGGACAAGGAGTCCGGGGAGGGTTCCTTCCGTCCAAGTAAGGGCGGAATGCTCGGCATTGCGCTCTACGGGGGGTCTGACGACTCCTGATCGCTCTGTGACTGATCGTCACAGTGGGGTGACTGTCCGTTATGGGACGGTCCATCGGCTTCCGCCGCTGATGAACACCTCGGAGGGCAATTCCGTCGGTTTGGCCGTCGAGGCTGGACGGATGGTGTAGTTGTAGTGCCGAGGACAAGCCGTTCGTCCTATAACCGACTCGGCCCGCGTATGTCCATTTCGGGCAACGCGGGCCAAGGTGCAGAATTTAGAGGAAAGAACCGAGATGGTTCGGTTCTCCCGAGGAGGCCGCTCATGACCGCTCGCACCCCTGATGCCGAGCCGCTGCTGACCCCGGCTGAGGTTGCCACGATGTTCCGCGTGGACCCGAAGACGGTCACCCGCTGGGCCAAGGCTGGCAAGCTCACGTCCATCCGCACCCTGGGTGGACACCGCCGGTACCGCGAGGCCGAGGTTCGCGCACTGCTCGCGGGAATTCCGCAGCAGCGCAGCGAGGCCTGAGGTCGCGTAAACACCCCGCTTTAACGGGCTTATATCGGGTCCCCCAATCCGATGAAACCCACATGGCTTCATACGACTGGACCTGCCCCAACAGGTTCGTGGTCGTCCGATCGCGCTGGACTCCGCCGGGTCCAGCGCGATCTTTTTTATGCCCAGGTCAGGGCGATATCGAGCGTGTGTCGGCGTGCCGGCGGAGTGGGTGCCATTGCACATATTAAATCGAGCGGGCGTAGGGATGCGATAAAAGTACGAGTCCCAAAAACTCGTACGGTGACTCCCGTCACAGACGATCACACTTGTATATCCGGTAATGCACCCCGTAAAGGGGATGTCCGTCATCGGGCGCATCATGCGAACGGGGGATTCCGGGCGGCGGCCGGTCCGGGAGCTGCCCCGGACCGGTCTCGCGGCCCCACGCGGTCCCGATGCGGCCCATACGAGGACCGCGGCGTCACCCGGATGGCCCCGCCGGATGCGCTGCAGGGTGGGCCAGCGGGGTTGCAGGGGTGGTGCGAAGGGGTGGCGGGCGCTTCGGAGGCCCCCGCAGGGGCCACGGTCGGCTCATGGGCCCCAGGCTGCTCTCCAGGGCCTTCCGGCCCCCTCGTCGCGCCCCGACTTCCCTGAGCCGACCGGGTCTCCAGGTTTCCGGGGTCCCGGGGTCCCGGGTTTCATGGGGCGGTGCCCACCAACGCGTCAGGGCCCGCATCCTGAGGATGGGGGCCCTGTCGGTTCTGCGTACCAGACGGGCCTTGAAACCGCGACCTCCACCATGACAGGGTGGCGAGCTAACCAACTGCTCCACAGGTCC
>NZ_JBSGZI010000119.1:0-22663 GCF_053610945.1 Streptomyces sp. NPDC054849 | reverse complement strand
CGTCAGGGGGCCGGGCCGAATGCCGTTCCGGTGCGGTGCGGTGCCCCCGAGTCGAACCCTTGGGGGCTGGGGCTGGGGCCGGGGC
This sequence comes from Streptomyces sp. NPDC054849, assembly GCF_053610945.1. Classification (NCBI taxonomy): domain Bacteria; kingdom Bacillati; phylum Actinomycetota; class Actinomycetes; order Kitasatosporales; family Streptomycetaceae; genus Streptomyces; species Streptomyces sp. NPDC054849. The sequence continues at coordinate 22,578 of NZ_JBSGZI010000119.1, read as the reverse complement.
GGGGCTGGGGCCGGCTCCCGGGCCGAGGCAGGGCCGAAGGGCGGGCCTACGGCGACGACGCGCCGGGCGTTGACGCGGGGGGCTGAGTACCGGAGTCCCCGAGCTCCGTGCGCAAGGCCCGCCTCTCGGCGTTCACCCCGGCTGTTCCTCGTCGCTCAGGGAGAAATCGATCTCACAGGGCGTGACCTTCGAGGCCTCCTTCACCCCGAACCCGACTCGTGCGTGGGGGCTCGACGGCCTGGCCGGCTTCGAGAAGACGAGCGTGTGGCCCGGCGGGACGGTCTTCGAGTTGATCTTCAACGTGGCTCTGTCAGCCAGACGGCTCAGCTCGGCCTCGGGGTCGGCCTGGGGACCGCGGTAGCCGCCACCCACGTGCGAGCACTCCGACGGCGGCTTCTTCTCGGTCACCGCGACGCTGACCCCCTGCGCCTGGAGCCTCTGCACCAGTTCGGGCAGTTCGTCAGGCGTGGGCGCGGCGACCTCGATCGTCTTGCCGGGGTCCTTCGGGGGCTCGGACCTGGCCTTCAGGGCTTCTTCCAGGCCCTCGGAGTAGTCGATCGAGCACGAGGGGACCTTGGAGGTCTCGATCACGCCGAAGCTGATCCCCTGTTCACCCAGCGGGTGGTAATCCGCCCAGTCGAACGTGAGCGTGTAGCCCGCCGGGACCGTCTTCGCGTCGACCTTGAAGTCGAAGTCGTCCTTGCCGGACTGCATGATCTCGGCCTCGGGGTCGGCCTGCGGACCGCGGTACCCGCCGCCGGGCTCCGAGCACTGGGACCGAGGCCGCTTCGGGACCAGTACGGCCGAGACCCCCAGTTCCCTCAACCGCTCCACCAGCGCGGGGATCTGGTCGTGCGCGGGCAGCTTGAACCGGAGCGATCCGTCCGGATCCTTCCTGATCTCGGGTGCGGCGCTCGGCGAGCCGGCGGGCAGCGGGCCGTTGCGGGTGCTGCCGGGCAGCGACATGACGGCGACCACGGATGCCGTGGCGACGCCCACCGCGAGGGGGATGCCGTACCGCCGGGCGAAGGACCGGGCGGGGGCCGCGGGCGGGACCTCCGGGAGGCGGGCCAGGAGGGCGGCCTTCAGCCGCTCCTCGAAGCCGCTGGGCCGGGTGCTCATCGGGCTGCCTCCAACTGGTGCTCGGTCAGGGGGTCCGGGCCGCGCAGCGCGCGCCGGGCGCGGTGCAGGCGGACGCGGATCGTCGTCTGGGTGACGCCGAGGGCCTGCGCGGCCTCGGCCGGGGTGAGCTGGTCGAGCACGATCAGGTCGAGGGCGGCGCGCAGGGGCTCGGAGAGGGCGGTGTGACGCTCGGCCAGGTCGCGGAAGGCCCGCTCGGCGTCGATGCGCTCCTCCAGCGCGGCGACGTCCTCGTCGTCGAGGAGCCGGCGCCCGCTCAGCCGTGCCAGTGCGCCGCTCTCGCGGGCCAGCCCCCGGGCGTGGCCCGACAGGATGTTGCGGGCGATGCCGAACAGCCAGGCGACCGGTGCTCCCCTGTGGCTCCGGTAGGTCCCGGCCGATCCCATCCCCGCGAGGAAGATGTCCGCCGTCAGGTCGGCCGCCAGGTGCGGATCGGCGACCCGGCGGGTGACGAAGCCGAGTACGGCGTCGATGTGGTCCTCGTAGAACGCCCCGAACCCCTCGGGCGTGGTGAGATCCGGCGGTCCGGTCTCGTGTCGTGGGCTGCGCACCCGGTTCCTCCCCTGCGTGGGTGACCCGGTCGGCCCCCCTGTCCAGTACTTGACCGGAGCGCCCTCGAACGTTTCATCGGGACCGGAGGAACCTGACCGCGACCCCCGGCCGGGCCTGCGCCGCCGCGTCCAGGGCCGGGCCCGGCGGGACCACGCCCACCACCGGGTAGCCGCCCGTCACGGGGTGGTCGGCCAGGAACACCACCGGCAGGCCGTCCGGCGGGACCTGGACCGCGCCCAGCACCATCCCCTCGCTCGGCAGCTCCCCCTGCCGGGCGCGGACCAGCGCGGAGCCGGCCTCCGTGCGCAGGCCGATGCGGTTCGACCGCGCCGACACCCGGAACTCCGCACGCCACAGCCTGGACAGGGACGCCTCGGTGAACCAGTCCGCCCGAGGGCCGAGGCGCAGCGGGAGGAGCAGTTTCGAAGGCGCCCCGGGCAGGCCGTACGCGTCCGCCCCGGGGGTGAGGTCCGTCCCCGCGGGGCCCACCGGCAGTGTCATCCCGCCCGCCAGGGCCGGCGGTCCCAGGCCCGACAGCAGGTCCGTGGAGCGACTGCCCAGGACCGGCGGCATGTTCAGGCCTCCCCGAACGGCGACGTAGCTGCGCAGCCCCGATTCCGCCGGGCCCACCTCCAGCTCCGCCCCGGCCGGCAGCCTGACCGGAGCTCCCCAGGCCACCGGGCGACCGGACATCCGTACCGGGCAGGGCGCGCCCGTGACCGCCACGACCGTCGCGGCCAGAGCCCGCAGCGCGACCCCGTCGAGGGTCGTCTCCAGCACCGCCGCGTCCGGCCGGTTGCCGAGCAGCCGGTTGGCCAGCTCGTACGCCGCCGTGTCCAGCGCCCCCGAACGGGGGACCCCCAGGTGCGCGTACCCCGGGCGCCCCCGGTCCTGGACCGTGGTCAGCGCACCCGGCCGCACCACCAGCAGCTCAGCCACGGCCGCCGCCCTCCGTGAACCGCACCCGGACCCCGGGCGCGAACAGCGCCGCCGGTTCGCGTCCCGGGTCCCAGAGCACCGCGTCCGTGGAGCCGATCAGCTGCCAGCCGCCCGGGGAGGAGCGCGGGTACACCCCCGCGTACTCGCCTGCGAGGGCCAGCGAGCCCGCCGGGACGGCCGTACGGGGCGTGTCCCGGCGGGGCAGGTGGAACCGCTCCGCAAGCCCCGTCAGATAACCGAAGCCTGGGGCGAAACCGCAGAACGCCACCCGGAAGACGGTGCCGCCGACGATCCCCGCGACCTCCTGCGGGGGCACCCCCCACCGCTCGGCCACCTCCGCCAGGTCCGGACCGTCGTACCGAACGGGGACGGTGACCAGCGGCCCCTCCGTCTCCGCGAGCGGCGCCACCTCCCACCGTGCGATCCGGGCGCCGAGCGCGGCCGGCTCCCGCACCCCGTCCAGCAGTACGGTCCGTGCCGCCGGTACGAGGTCCCGTACGGCGCCCAGCTCGCCCGCGTCCCGCCGCCGCAGCAGCTCTGCGTGCAGCGCGGCCACCTCCGCGGCCGAGTCCAGCTCGATCAGCAGCGCCTCGCCGCCCACCACGAGGGTCCTCACGCGAACGCCTCGACCCGGACCCCGGCCGTGCCCAGCGCCTCGCGGACCCGGCGGGCCAGCCCGGCGGCCCCCGGGGTGTCCCCGTGCAGGCACAGCGAGCGCGCGGCCACGCGGACCGCGGACCCGTCCGCCGCCACCACCGACCCCTCCGCCGCCATCCGCACGGCCCGCGCCACCACCGCCTCCGGATCGTGCAGCACCGATCCCGGCTCGCCGCGCGGCACGAGCGTCCCGGCCGGGGTGTAGGCACGGTCGGCGAAGGCCTCCGGTACGGGCGCCAGCCCCGCGGCCTCGGCGGCCGTCAGCAGCAGAGACCCGGGCAGCCCCAGCACCGGCAGGCCGCCCGTGGCACCGGACCCGGCCGCCAGCCGGACGCCCGCCACCACGGCGGCGGCCTGATCGGCGTCGTGCACGGTGCGGTTGTAGAGCGCGCCGTGCGGTTTCACGTACGACACCCGGGAGCCGGCGGCCCGCGCGAACACCTCCAGCGCACCGATCTGGTAGGCCACCTCGTCCGCCAGCTCGCCCGCGGGCACGTCCATGGAGCGTCGTCCGAAGCCGGCCAGGTCGCGGTAGGAGACCTGAGCGCCGATCCGCACGCCCCGCTCGGCGGCCAGTTCGCAGACCCGGCGCATGATGGACGGGTCCCCGGCATGGAAGCCGCAGGCCACGTTGGCGCTCGTCACGATGGAGAGCAGGGCCTCGTCGTCGGTGAGGGTCCAGCGCCCGAAGCCCTCGCCGAGGTCGGCGTTGAGGTCGATCGCCGCCGCTGGAGGTGTGATCATGGAAGGCATGCGGTGAGCGTAGAACAGCGGGCACGCCGACCTGCCGACGCCGGGGACGAAGCCGGAAGAAGCCGCGACACGGCCGCGGCGATCCGAGACGACGCCGCGTCGAAGCCGGGCCGGGGCCGGGACGGCGCCGCCGTGAACACCGTGGGACGATCCGGCCGAACCATGCCGTTTGGGATGTTGTCCGTGTCAGCGCCTAGTCTTTGTCCGTGACTCTCCCCGCCCCGGCGAAGACCCTTCCGTCCCCGGCGCCGGGCCCGGCCGCCGACGAGGGCCTGGCCCGGCGGCTGCGCGCCCTCGCCTGCACCGCCCCGCTGCACGACCTCGACGTCCGCAAGGCCAATCTGGCGGGCGAGTACGGGATCTACGCGATGGCGGAGGTCGCGCTGGCCGCGATCGACCTGGTCACGCTCAACATGGACTTCGACACCGGCGCCGACCACGAGCAGATAGTGGCCAGGCTGTTGCCGCGCGTCGCGGCCCAGGCCCCGTCCCGCCCGCCGGCCGAGCACGAGCGGGTGGCCCGCTGGGTGCTGGAGAACCTGATCAACGTCGGCAGCGTGGACCGCGGCTTCCGCGCGATCTACGGCACCTTCGGCCCGGACGGCGCGTACGTCCGCCGGGACTACGACTTCAAGCTGATCGAAGAGGTCCCCGGCCACGGCGGCGCGGTCTACCTGCGTACGACCGACGAGGCCGTCAACGTGCTGGTCGGCGCCCTCGACACCGACGTCACCAGCGCCCAGATCGCCGCCGAGGTCAAGCTGGAGGTGCTGATCAGCCGCGGACGGCTGGCGGACGCCCAGCTGGCCGCCGAACAGGCCCGCTACCGGACCGTGCAGTACGCCGAGACCCTGCGCCGGACCCTGGACGCCACCCGGCGCAACGTCCGCGCGGTGGACTGGCTCCAGGCCGTACCCGACATGATCGCCGAGGCCCTCGACCACGTCGCCGACCGCTACCGCCACGAGAACGCGATCCTGACCAACATCCGCAAGGCGCGAGACGAGGCGGAGGAGCCGGAGAACAAGCGCCGCGCGGCCGAGCTCGTCGACATAGTCAAGGACTGCATCCGCCGGCACACCCAGCTCCAGTCCCGACTGCTGGACGCGGGCCCGCTGTTCCGCGCCGAGCAGGACCGCCAGGCCTTCGCGGCTCCCGCGCCGCGCTCCGGCATCGACCTGTACGGCCAGCTCGTGGCACCGCTCCTGCCGCTGCCGTTGGAGCAGGCCGGCCGGGTGACCGGCGCCTTCTTCGCCGCCGGCGCGGGGCTGCGCACGCCCGTCTCCGTGCGGGTGGCCGACCTGGTCGAGATCCTGCTCACCCCGCCGGTGGAGCGCGAACACCTCGGCGCCGAGATGCCCGAGCCGGATCTCATCGCCACGCCGGACGACAGCCGCTTCAGCGAGGAGCAGCTCGCCGCCGCGATGGAGCTCCTCGACCTCCCGCACGACGCCCCGCGCCGGCTGTCCGGGCTCCTCGCGGAGGCCCGCCGCAGCGATCCGGACCTGCCGTACCTGGTGGCCCTGCTGGCCGTCCACGCGGCGAGCCCGGCCGTCGGCACGGCGTACCGCCAGGGGGAGGAGCGCCTGCTCTTCGCGGTGGACGACGGCACGCAGCTGGACGACCCCGAGTTCGGGGGCGCCGACCTCATCGTCGGCACCGCCCTCCTCGACGCCGCCGGCATGGCCGCCGACCGCGCGGAGGCGGCATGACCCACGCCCCCCGCGAGCCGGGGCGCGCCGCGCCCCACCGCGACAGCCCCGCTCCACAGAACGCCCCCACCACCCGCCCAGCCCTCCCCGCCGCCCGCCACAAGGGCGCCCCTGCCCGCGCCGGACGCGCCCGCGCGGCGACGCCCAGACCGGCTGAGCCCGCCGTAGCCACGCCCGCCGCAGTGCCCGCGCAGGCCGACTGGGCTGTGACCCGCACCGGCACCACCCGCACCGGCACCACCCGCACCGGCACCACCCGCACCGGCACCACCCGCACCGGCACCACCCGCACCGCCGAGGAGACCTACCCGTGAGCGACCACCACGCCGAGCCCCCCGCGTGGAGCGAGCCCGCGCAGACCGCCCCGGCCCCCGCCACCGCCGCGTCCGCGCAGGCCGCCGCCCCCGTGACCCCGGCGGACGCCGCCGACGCGGCCCGGCTCGTCGCCTTCGGGCTGCAGCCCAAGCTGCTCCCCGCCCGTGACGCCGAGTACGCAGAGCTGCTCCGCCGCTACCGCGAGGACCCCGCCTTCGGCCGCCTCGCCGACGCCGTCGCCACCGGCCTCGGCCTGGTCGTCCTGGAGGTCTCGCCGCGTGCCGGCATGGCCGTGGCCGCCGGCGAGGACTCCGTGTTCGCCGTCCGGATGGGCGACTACGCCCGCCGCACCGCCGCCGACTCCGCGGACCGCTTCCTGCACGGCCTGGCCCACCTCGCCGTCGCCGCCCTCGCGTTCCCGCGCCCCGAGGACCTCGCCGACGACGGCTACATCGGCCGCATCACCGTCAACGGCGTCGACGCCTTCGTCCGGCAGACCTGCCGCCGCCTGGAGGAGCGCGCCGAGGAGCTCGGCGAGAACACCGACCCGGCCTCCGACGCCCCCGGCCTGGAGGCCGCATGGCGCGTCTACGCCCGCCGCAGCGCGACCGGCGCCACCAAGGACGCCCGCCGCCTCGCCGGCTCCACCACCGGCATCGTCGGCAAGGCCGCCGCCTTCCTCACCGACTCCGGTTTCCTGCAGCGCACCGGGGACGAGGCCGGGGGCACCTACCGCACCACTCCCCGCTACCAGCTCCAGGTCCGCGACATGGCGGGCAGCGCGGCAATGGCCGAACTCCTGGAACTGGGCGTGGTCCCCGTGAGCGACGGCTCCGCCACCCTCCTGCCGCCGCCCGAGGGCGACGACCTGGACCTGGCCGCCGACGCCGGGCTCCCGTTCCACGCCTGAGCCTCGGCCCGAGCCCTGATCCCCGTACGTCCCGCCCCACCAAGCCACCACGAGAGTCCGCCGCCATGTACGAGCTGTCCCGGATCCGCCTCTACTCCATCGGGCCCGCCGGTGCGCGCTACGCAGACACCGTGCTCGACCTGCGCGGAGTCGGCGAGCCGGTGCCCCACCCGGCGCCGGCCCAGGCGGAGTTCTTCGAGGACGAGCCCACCGGCCCGCCGCGCCGGCCCGCGCCCGCCGGCGTGCTCTTCCTGGAGAACGGCGGGGGCAAGTCCGTCCTCCTCAAGCTGATCTTCTCGGTGATGCTGCCCGGCCACCGCAACACCCTCGGCGGTGCCAGCTCCGGCGTCCTGCGCAAGTTCCTGCTCGCCGACGACTGCGGCCACGTCGCCCTGGAGTGGCAGCACACCCAGACCGGCGAGTGCGTGGTCGTCGGCAAGGTCAGCGAGTGGCGCGGCCGCCAGGTCTCCAACGACCCCCGCAAGTTCGCCGAGGCCTGGTACTCCTTCCGCCCCGGCCCGGGCCTGAGCCTCGACAGCCTGCCCGTCGCCGAGGCCACCTCCGTGCGCGCGCCCGTCGAAGGCGCCTCCGGCGCCCAGGGCCGCCGCCGCACGATGAAGGGCTTCCGCGACGCCCTCACCGAGGCGGGCAAGGCGTACCCGCACCTCGAGGTGTACTTCGAGGAGATCCACGACCGCTGGAACGAACACCTCACCGAACTCGGCCTCGACCCCGAACTCTTCCGCTATCAGCGCGAGATGAACGCCGACGAGGGCGAGGCGGCCGGCCTCTTCGCGGTCAAGAAGGACTCCGACTTCACCGACCTCCTGCTGCGCGCCGTCACCGACACCCGCGACACGGACGGCCTCGCCGACCTCGTCCACGGCTTCGGCAACAAGCTCGGCCGCCGCGCCGAGCTGATGGCCGAACGCGACTTCACCGCCGGCTCGGTGGACCTGCTCACCCGGATCGTCGAGGCCGCCCAGACCCGCGCCCGGCTGCGCGACGTCCACGCGGGCGCGGAACGCCGCACGCGCACCCTCGCCCGGCGGCTGTCCGCCCGCGCCGCCGAGGAGCGCGGCCGGGCCGCCGACCTCGCCCAGCGGGTCACCGGCGCCGCCCACGAGGTCACCGCCGCCGAGTCCGCCCGCGACCGCAGCGCCGCCGTCTCCGCCGAACTCGCCTACCGCCACGCCTCGCTGGCCCTGACCGTCGCCGACAAGGCCGCCGCCGCCCAGCGCCGCGAGCTCCTCGAGGCCCGCACGCTGCACTCCGCCTGGCAGGCCGCCGAGACCGTGCTGCGCCACCGAGCCGCCGCCGACCGCTCGGCCCGCGTCGCCGCCGCGATCCGGGAGGCCGAGCGGGACGCCGCCCCGGCGCTCGCCGCCCGCGCCACGGCGGCCGGCGAGCTCGTACGGGCCCTGCACACCGCCGCCGAGCACGGCGAGCGGCTCGCCAACGAGGAGGAGGAGCGGTCCGCCGCCCTCCAGGCCACCGGTGAGGCCGCCCACCGCGACGCCACCGCCGCCGCGACGGCCGCCCAGCGGGCCCGCAGCGAGGCCGAGCACCTCCGCTCGCGCCTGGCCGAGGTCCAGCAGGAGACCGCCGAGGCCGTCCGCGCCGGCTGGCTCGACGACTCCGCCCCCGACGCCGACCCGGCCCGCGCGGCCCTCGCCGCCACCGACGCCGAGAAGACCGCCGTGGCCGCCTGGGACGAGTCCCGGGAAGCCGCCCGCGCCGCCGCCGAAGCCGCCCGCGAGGCCGCCGCCGCGGAATCCCGCGCCGAGCTCACCGCCGCCCGTGCGGCCGACGCCGCAGACGCGGCCGAGGCCGCCCACGACGCCGAGCACCGCGCCGCCGTCTCACTCGCCGAATCCCCCCGCCTGGCGGCCCTCCTGGGCCTTCCCGACGCCGATGCGCGGGAACCGGCCCCGGCGACGGCCCCGTTCCCGCACCCGCGCTCCGGCGACGGCCCTTCCGCGCCCTCAGGCGCCGGCTCCGCCGCGCCGGGCGCAGCCCGGGGTGCCACCCCGGCCGCCGGACGGCTCACCGTCGAGGACCTCGACCGCAACGCCGACGACCTGCGCCGCATGCTGACCGACGGAGTCACCTCCGCCGAACGCCAGCTCTTCGAGCTGCGCACCGCCGCCGCCGACGACGCCCGCATCCTCGGCGCGCTCGGCGACGGCGGCCTGCTGCCGCCCGGACCCGACGTCCTCGCCACCGTCGAGTACCTCGGCGAACACGGCATCCCCGCCCTCCCCGGCTGGCGCTACCTCGCCCAGTCCGTGGACCCCGCCGACCACGCGGCCGTCCTCGCCGCCCGCCCCGAACTCGTCGACGGCGTCGTCATCACCGACCCCGACACCCACAGCCGCGCCCGCGAGGTCCTGTCCGGCGCCGCTCTGCTGCCCCGCTCCACCGTCGCCGTCGGCACGGCCGCAGCCCTGCTCGCCCCCCTTCCCGCCGATCACGGCGACACCGCCGTCGACGGCATCTTCATCGTCACGCCGAATCCGGCCATGCACGACGAGCACGCCGCCGACGAGGAACGGCAGGCGCTGCGCGCCCGCGCCGGCGCCCGCGACACCGAGATCCGCGACCTCGCCGCCCGCCTCGCCGGTGACCGCGAGCTCGCCGCCCGCCTGGCGTCGTGGCGCACCGGCTGCCCGCCCGGCCGCCTCACCGAGCTCGCGGAGCAGGCCGCCGCCGCCCGGATGTTCGCCGAGGAGGCCGACGCCGAGCTCGCGGAGGCCCGTACCGTCCGCGCCGAGGCGGACGAGGCCGCCGCCGACGCCGCCCGCGTCCGCGAGGAGCGCCAGGACGCCGCCCAGCGCGCCCGCCGCGCCGCCGACGCCCTCGCCGGCCTCGCCTTCCGGCTGCGCGAGCGCGCCGGCTGGCAGGCCCGGCTCCGTGAACTCGCCGACGACGCCACCGAGTCCGAGGCCCGCGCCGAGGTCTGCCTGGACCGGGCCCGCGCCGCCGACGAGGACCGCCGCGCCGCCCAGCGCGCCGCCGACGACGCCCGCCGCACCGCCCGCGCCCTGCGCGCCGAGCGGGCCGAGATCGCCGGCGCGCCCGACCGGCTCCCCGAGGGCGACGACGGCCCGCGAGCGCCCCTGCCCGACCTGCGCGAGGCCTACCGTGCGGCCTCCCAGCTCTACGAGAAGGTCGGCGTCGGCGCCGACCTGCGCGCCGAACAGGCCCGCGCCGAGAGCGACGAGAGCGCCGCCCTCGCCGAACTCGACCGCCTCACCAACAAGGTCCGTACCCGCGCCGCCCAGCTCCTCGAAGGCACCGACGGCGCCGACGGCCCCTCCCGGCAGGCCGCGGCGGCCCGCGCCGAGTCCCTCGTCCAGATGCTGGAGACCCGCGCGTCCACCGCCAGCGAGCAGCTCGGCCGGCTGCGCGGCGAGGCCGAACGGCACGCCCCCGCCGAAGGCGAGGCGCACACCGAGCTGCCCGAGGAACTGATCCCCGAGGACGTCGACCGGGCCCAGGCCCTCCTGCGCACGGCCACCGCTCAGCTCGCCGCCCACACCGCGGCCGTGGAGAGCGCCCGGGCCGCCCATGCGGACCTGCTGCGCGCCCACCGGACCGCCGAGGACGGCGCCGGGGGTTTCGAGGAGACCGCGGCGCTGCTGCGCGATCTGCTCCGCGACCACACCCACCAGGACGACGAGCAGGAGCCGGTGGCCCACCCGGGCACCCTGGAGGAGGCCCGCCAGTCGGCCACCGAGGCCCGCCGCTCCCTGCGCGGCTGCGCTGCCGACCTCTCGGCCGCCGAGTCCGCGGTGCGCGAGGCGAGCGACATCCTGGTCCGGCACGCCAACGCCACCCGCTACGAACAGGTACGCACCCCCGCACGCCAGCAGATCCGCGAACTGCCCGCCTCCGCCCTGCCCGAGCACGCGGCGGCCTGGGCGGCGGCCTTCGCGCCCCGGCTGCGGGTCCTCACCGACGAGCTGGCGCAGCTGGAGCGCAACCGCGACAGCATCGTCGACCGCCTGCGCGGCCTCGTCGAATCGGCCCTGGCCACGCTCCGCTCCGCCCAGCGCCTCTCCCAGCTGCCCGAAGGCCTCGGCGAATGGTCGGGCCAGGAGTTCCTGCGGATCCGCTTCGAGGAGCCCGACCAGGCCACGCTCACCGAGCGGCTCGGCGAGGTCATCGACGAGGCGACCCGCACGGCCGTGAAGAAGAACAGCAGCGCGTCCTTCGGGGAGGGCCGCCGCGACGGCATGTCCCTGCTGCTGAGGGGCGTCCAGGCAGCCCTCGAACCCAAGGGCATCGCCGTGGAGATCCTCAAGCCGGACGCGGTCCTGCGCGCCGAACGGGTGCCGGTGGGGCAGATGGGCGACGTGTTCTCCGGCGGGCAGCTGCTGACCGCCGCGATCGCGCTGTACTGCACGATGGCGGCGCTGCGCAGCAACGACCGGGGCCGCGACAAGCACCGCCACGCGGGCACGCTGTTCCTGGACAACCCGATCGGCCGTGCGAACGCCACGTACCTGCTGGAGCTGCAGCGGGCCGTCTCCGACGCGCTCGGCGTCCAGCTGCTGTACACGACCGGCCTCTTCGACACGACGGCTCTCGCCGAGTTCCCGCTGGTGATCCGCCTGCGCAACGACGCGGACCTGCGGGCGGGCCTGAAGTACATCAGCGTCGAGGAACACCTCCGCCCGGGCCTGCCGCAGCAGTCGCCGGGGGAGGAGACCATTCACGGCGAGATCACGGCGACCCGCATGTTCCGCCGCAGCGCCGCCACCTCCTGACGCGGGCCCCGCGTCGTTCGGCGCGGGGCACTCCCGGGCTTGCCCAGGGGGCACTCCCGGAGCCCCCTGGGCACTCCCGGGCCTGCGGTCAGCGGTGCCCGAAGCCGGCGAGGGGGCCGTCCTCGCGGGATATGCGGGCCGGGGCGGCCTTCCGCACAGCCCGCTCCGCCTTGGCGGTCCGGCGGGCCTCACGCCGGCGGGCGCGCGCCGTGCTGCTCGGCTCGGACAGGACCCCGTACCGCTGGTTCCACGCCTGCCGGGTGATCAGCACGTCCAGCACGCCCCACGTGGCCACGATCGTTCCCGCGACCGCGCCCAGCGCCATCGGGAAGGCGAGCCAGGACGCGGTCAGCGTCAGGAAGAACGTGATCGTCGCCTGGGTGAGGGTCACGGCCACGATCAACACCGCCCGCACCGCGGAGCTCCGCACCGGGTCGGGCATCCGACGCCGGCGGGCCTGCTCCTCCACCCACAGACCCCGCCCCGCCGCACGCGCCGATCCCGTGCCCGTATCCGCTCCGCCGCCCTCGTATCCGTTCATGGTCCGCTCACTCCCCACCGCGCGGTCCGCCGTGCCTACCTCACACGTCTACCCCGACCCGTCCCCTTGAACAGACAGACGTCCGGCGACGCCGAGAGATTCCCGCATCGCGGACACCTCCACCGGCGGGAATGATCGCGGAACGAACAATTCCAGCCATCCATCAGGTTGCGGGAATCGACGCCTCACCAAGTGTCATCTGCCACATAACGGGCCGGTCTTGACCGGAAGTGTCGGACAACTGGTGATCTTCACAGGGGCGTCCGGCCGAAAACGTCCGGACACGCCTTCGAACCTACTCCACAGCAGTAGTAGGCTCACGCCGTTTAAATGACGGAACACCGACCCCCGGTAACGGGGTTGACCTGGGGGAGGCTGGGGAGGCCATGCGCTTTCGCGGGAAGTCCATCCGCCGGAAGATCGTGGCGTTGCTCCTTGTGCCGCTCGTCTCCCTGACCGCCCTCTGGGGCTTCGCCACGGTGATCACCGGCCGTGAGGCGATCCAACTCTTCGACGTGGCGTACATCATCGACAAGGTCGGGTACCCGATCGAGGACGCGGCCCGCGTCATCCAGAAGGAACGGCGCCAGACCCTCGTCGTCCTCGGCGACCCCCGGGCGTCCACCGCGACGGCCGAACTCGCCAAGCGCCGCGCCGAAACCGACCAGGTCGTCGAGAAGATCAGCGTGAGCGCCCGCGACGCCAAGGTCGTCGACGAGCTGAGCCCGCAGAGCGCCCAACGCCTGCGCTCCATCGTCTCCGCCTTCCAGGGCGTCGGCTCCATGCGCCGCGCCGTGGACCAGAACGCCCTCGACCCCACGCAGGCCCTGGAGCTCTACAACCGGCTGGTCGACCCCTGCTACGACTTCCTGATGAACCTCCACGGCCTGGACAACGTGGAGGTCGACAAGGAGGGCCGCGCCCTCGTCGGCATCAGCCGTGCCCGCGAGCTGCTCTCCCGCGAGGACGCCGTCGTCGCCTCCGCGCTGGCCGCGCGCAACGTCACCGCGCCCGACGTCCGCCACGTCTCCGACTTCGCCGCGAAGCGCACGCTGCTCTACGAGTTCAACCTCGTGACCCTCCCCGCCGAGGACCGGCAGCGCTTCGAGGAGTACTGGAAGGCGCCCGAGACCCAGCCCCTGCGCGACGCCGAGGAGCGGTTCATCGCGGGCGGCGCGGTCAACAAGCCCCGCAACCTCACCGCCGCCCAGTGGGACGAGGCCGCGGCCAGGGTCCTCGACGACCTGGCCGACATGAACACCGAGGCCGGCGACCGCTACCAGCAGCGCATCGAGCCGGTCGCCATGGACGTCATGATCCAGGCCGCCGCCGCCGGCATCCTCGGCTTCATCGCCCTGATCGTGTCGCTGGTGCTGTCCGTCCGCATCGGCCGCGACCTCGTCCGCGACCTGTCGAGGCTGCGCAAGGAGGCCCACGAGGCCTCCGGCGTCCGGCTGCCCGGCGTGATGCGCCGCCTCGCCGCGGGCGAACACGTGGACGTGGAGACCGAGGCACCCCACCTCGAGTACGAGAAGGACGAGGTCGGCCAGGTCGGCCAGGCCCTCAACACCCTCCAGCGCGCCGCCGTCGAGGCCGCCGTCAAGCAGGCCGACCTGCGGCGCGGCGTCTCCGAGGTGTTCGTCAACCTGGCCCGCCGCAACCAGGTGCTGCTGCACCGCCAGCTGACCCTCCTCGACACGATGGAACGCCGTACCGAGGACACGGAGGAGCTGGCCGACCTCTTCCGCCTCGACCACATGACCACCCGCATGCGCCGCCACGCCGAGGGCCTGGTGATCCTCTCCGGCGCCGCTCCCTCCCGCCAGTGGCGCAAGCCCGTCCAGCTCATGGACGTCGTACGGGCCGCCGTCGCCGAGGTCGAGGACTACGAGCGCATCGAGGTGCGCCGCCTCACGCGCCTGGGCATCGTCGGCCCCGCCGTCGCCGACGTCACCCACCTCATCGCCGAACTCCTGGAGAACGCCACCGTGTTCTCGCCGCCGCACACCGCGGTCCAGGTGCACGGCGAGCGCGTGGCGAACGGTTTCACCCTGGAGATCCACGACCGCGGCCTCGGCATGACCCCGGAGGCGCTGCTCGACGCGAACCTCCGGCTCGCCGAGACCCCCGAGTTCGAACTCTCCGACACCGACCGGCTCGGCCTGTTCGTCGTCAGCCGCCTCGCGCAGCGGCACGGCGTCAAGGTCGTCCTCCAGCCCAGCCCGTACGGGGGAACCACTGCGGTGGTCTTCCTCCCCGTGGCCCTGCTGACGGAGGCTCCCGAGACCAACGGCACGGGCGTACGGCTCGATGGCGCGCGGGCCGACAAGGCCGTGCGGCCCGGCAGGTCCGTCCCGCACGGCCAGGTCGGCCGGGCGGCGTCCGAGCGGCTCACGCCCGCCGCCATGGAGCGCGCGCACTCCGGCCGGCCGCTGCCCGCCGGTGAACTGCGCGGCCCGGTCGAGCTGGAGGCCCCGCTCGCCGGCCGCGGCCTGGACGGTCTGGACGGCCTCGACGACCCCGTCGTCCTGGACGACGCCCCCACCGGGGTCACCGGCCGCGGCGCCCCCGCCCGTCCGGTCATGGCCACGCTCGACGACGAGACCCCGCCGAACGGCACCCCGCGCAGCGCCCTGCTGGGCCTGCGCCCCGCGGACCGGCCGCACACCGACCGGCACGCCGGGCGCGGCGGTGCCCGCAAGGGCGAGCGCGACCGAGAGTCGGTCGCCCCGACCGGTCCGGTCCGGCTGGACAACCCGCGGATGGAGGCCTCGCGCACCGAGGCCTCGCGCCCCGACGGCCTCCGCTCCCCGGGAGCCGTGCCGCTGCCGCGCCGCCGACCCGCCCCCACCCTGGTCGCCGATCACGGCCGCCGTGTGGAGCCCCGCCCGGTGTCCGCGGTCCCGCAGCCCGCCTCCGGCGCCGCCGCCGGAACCGACGGCACGGACGCCGCTCCCGGCTCCGTCATCGGCGGGCTGCCCCGCCGGGTCCGTCAGGCCAGCCTGGCGCCCCAGCTCAAGAACGCCCTGTCGCCCGCACCCGCCGAAGCCGCCCCCGACCAGGCGGCCGACCGCGACGCGGACGACGTACGCACGCGCATGTCCGCACTCCAGCGTGGCTGGACTGCGGGCCGCAACCAGCACGCACAGCAGCAGCCCGAGACCGAGGCAGGCACACCCGCCGCCGGTCCCGCGAACGAGAACGAGGGGGACGGTCGATGACCGCACCGCAGACCGGCAACGACACCAGGGGCCGCGGCTCCGGCCCGCTCAACTGGCTCCTCGACGAGCTCGTCGACCGGGTGGGTTCCATACGCAAGGCGGTGGTGCTCTCCGGCGACGGCCTGCCCACCGGCAGTTCGAAGGACCTGACGCGCGAGGACAGCGAGCACCTGGCGGCGGTCGCCTCCGGCTTCCACAGCCTGGCCAAGGGCGTCGGCCGGCACTTCGACTCCGGCCGGGTCCGTCAGACCGTGGTTGAGCTCGACGAGGCCTTCCTGTTCGTCATGGCCGCCGGCGACGGCAGCTGCCTGGCCGTACTGGCCGACGCCGACTCCGACGTCGGGCAGGTGGCGTATGAGATGACCCTGATGGTCAAGCGAGTGGGCGACCACCTGGCGACCGCCCCGCGCACCGGGCTGCCAGCCGGAGGGTGAGTCGTACGGCATGAGCGATCCAGGCCAGGACCATCCCGCCGACACATCCGACGGCATGCCCGTCGACCCTTTCGTCCCCGCTTTCGACCACGCCCACTGGTTCGACGACGACGCGGGCCCCGTGGTACGCCCGTATGCGATGACCCGCGGCCGGACCAGCCACGCGGGCCAGCACCGCCTCGACCTGATCGCGCTCGTCGTCGCCGAACCGGCGGCCGACGATCCGGTCTGGGACCTGACCCTCTCCCCGGAACACGCCCACATCCTCGGGCTGTGCCGGGGCCGACCGCAGTCGGTCGCCGAACTCGCGGCCGATCTCGACCTCGCGGTCGGGGTCGTCCGCGTCCTGATCGGCGACCTGGTCGATGAGGAACTGGTCCATGTGACCCGGCCGGTACCCCCGGCCGAACTGCCCGATGAATCCATTCTGCGTGAGGTGATCGATGGCCTTCGGGCGCTTTAGCCGCACCGGTGCCATGCACGCGGTGTCGCCTGTCGAACCGCTGACCTTGAAGATCCTGGTCGCGGGCGGCTTCGGGGTGGGCAAAACCACCCTGGTCAGTGCAGTGAGCGAGATCAGACCCCTGCGGACCGAGGAACGGCTCTCGGAGCCGGGCGCCGGGGTCGACGACACCGGGGGAGTGGAGGGCAAGAACACCACGACCGTGGCCATGGACTTCGGGCGCATCACGCTCCGAGAGGACCTGGTGCTGTACCTGTTCGGCACGCCGGGGCAGGACCGCTTCTGGTTCCTGTGGGACGAGCTGGCCCAGGGCTCCCTCGGAGCCGTGGTCCTCGCGGACACCCGCCGCCTCGCCGACTGCTTCGCCGCCATCGACTACTTCGAGCGGCGCGCGATCCCGTTCGTCGTCGCGGTCAACTGTTTCGACGGCGCGGACCGGCACCCCGTGGTGACCGTACGGACGGCACTCGACCTCGATCCCGGGGTCCCGGTGCTGCTGTGCGACGCGCGGGACCGGGAATCCGTGAAGGACGTCCTCGTGGGGGTCGTGGAACACGCGATGTCGCTGGCCCGCGAACGGCGCCGGAGCCTCTCGGCGGGGGCCTGACACCGCGGCGCACGGGGCCCTCGTGGGCCCCACGATGGCCCTCGTGGGGCCCGCGGACGGGGCCCGCGGACGGGGCCTACATGGAGGCGGCCCGTACCCCCGCCGACTGGGGTACGGGCCGCAGCTCTCACGGGGGGTTTCGGGGTCCCGGTCGCGGCGCGGGACTGTGGAGCGAGTGTGAACCCGCCGCCGGGGACCGTCAAGCGTTCGGACGACACGAGCTGTTCAGCGCACGGCGACGATGGCCGAACCATGCCCGAACAGCCCCTGGTTGGCGGTGATCCCGGTACGCGCACCGGGCACCTGCCGCTCCCCGGCCGTCCCTCGCAGCTGCCACGTCAGCTCGCACACCTGCGCGATGGCCTGCGCCGGGACCGCCTCCCCGAACGAGGCCAGCCCGCCACTGGTGTTGACCGGGATCCGTCCCCCGAGGGCGGTCGCCCCCTCCCGTACGAGCTTCGCCCCCTCGCCCTCCCCGCACAGGCCGATGTCCTCGTACCACTCCAGCTCCAGGGCGGTGGACAGGTCGTACACCTCGGCGAGCGACAGGTCGTCCGGTCCGAGCCCCGCCTCCTCGTAGGCGGCGCGCGCGATCGAGGACCGGAAGGATCCGGCCGCCGGCTCCACGGCCGCCGCCGAGTCGGTGGCGATGTCCGGCAGGTCGAGCACCGTCCGCGGATAGGTGGGCGTCACCGTCGACACGGCCCGGATCCGGACCGGATCGGCCACCCCGCGCGAGCGCGCGAAGTCCATGCTGGTGAGCACCAGCGCCGCGCCCCCGTCGGAGGTGGCGCAGATGTCGAGCAGCCGGAGCGGATCGGCGACCACGGCGGAGGCCGCCACCTCCTCGGCCGTGACGCTCCTGCGGTAGCGGGCGTAGGGGTTGAGCCGCCCGGCGGCCGCGTTCTTCACCTTGACCAGCGCGAAGTCCTCAGGGGTGTCCCCGTGGACGGCCATCCGGCGACGGGCGTAGAGCGCGAAGTACGCCGGGTTGGTGGCGCCCAGCACGCGAAACCGCAGCCAGTCCGGATCGTCCGGCCGGTCGCCTCCCGGCGGGGCGAAGAACCCCTTGGGCGCCGCGTCCGCGCCGACCACGAGGACCACGTCGGCCAGGCCCGCCAGGATCTGGGCACGGGCCGCTCCGATCGCCTGGGCCCCGGACGCGCAGGCCGCGTACACGCTGGTCACCCGCGCCCCCTGCCACCCGAGGGCCTGCGCGAAGGTGGCGCCGGCGACGTAGCCCGGGTAGCCGGAGCGCATGGTGTCGGCGCCCACGATCGACTGCACGTCCGTCCAGTCCAGTCGGGCGTCGGCCAGCGCGGCGCGTGCGGCCGCCCGCCCGTACTCGACGAAGCTGCGGCCCCATTTGCCCCAGGGATGCATGCCCGCCCCCAGGACGGCGATGTCGGCGCTCACGCCGCCCCTCACGCCGCCCCTCACGCCGCTCCTCCCACCGGCGTGAACCGCCAGGTGGTCCAGGCGGTCCCGGCCTCCTCGTTCAGCACGCCGCCGACCACCTCGACCTCCATCCCGACCGCCAGATCGGCGACCCCCACCCCGGGCGCGGCCTGCCCCAGCACGACCATCCCCTCGGCCTCCAGCTCCACCGCGACCAGCGTGTACGGCTCCCAGGACGCGTCCGGATCGGACACGTACGGGGCGGGCGGCCGGTAGCGGCCGTCGGTGTAGGACCAGACCCGGCCCCGCGGGGACAGCGGCACCTCGGCCAGCCCGCCACCGCCGGGGCAGTGCGGATTGCGGCAGTACGCGTCCTCGCGCGGGAAGAACACCGCCGTGCAGGCCGAACAGCGGGTGCCGAGCAGCCGGAAGCCGCCTCCGGCCGCGTCCTCGGTGAACCACCCGCTCACGACGGGCGTGCGTGTGAGTTCCAAGACCCCTCCCATGACCAGAGAACCGACGAACTGACGAACTGACGAACCGTCAGAAGTCTGTCACGGGAGGGCGGCCGGGTCACCCGTTCTCGGCGAGCCACTTCCGGGCAATCTCGTCCAGCTCCGCGTCCCGTCCGGCCAGCATCATCCGGATCATCTGCGCGTCCCCGCGCAGCGACCATCCCGGATGCCCGAAGGTGGCGGGATTGTTCCCCTCGATCAGGAAGTGCGCAGGCCAGGCCGTCCCGTAACCGATGAGGGGAAGGGCGGCGAGGTAGCGCCTGCGGCCGCGCGCCAGCCCGTAGGCGGTCACGGCCAGACCGGTGAGCGTGCCGGCGAGATGGACCCAGCGGGTGGCGGCGCGGGAGTGCATGGCGACGTAGTACGGCCAGAATTCCTCGTACGAGCTGAAAGTCATGCGGGCACGGTACTCACGGCCGGAGCGCGGCGACAGCGACCGGGAAATCGAAATACGTGTCCGGGTACGCCTCGGGCTTGTACGTGAAGTGCCACCATTCCTCGGGCAGGTTCACGAACCCCTGCTCGGCCAGTACCCGCTTCAACAACTGCCGGTGGGCCCGGGCCGCGCCCGTGATCCGTGGATCATCGGTGTGCGAGAGCGGGTCGAAGAAGTCGAAGGCGGTCCCCATGCCGACCTCCCGCCCCGAGAGCTCCTCCAGCGTCACATCGACCGTGCTCCCGCGGCTGTGCCCGGACTTCTCGGCGATGTACCCGTCCGGAATCAGCCGACTCCGCTCGACGTACGGATAGAACTCCGCCTTCGCCTCCCGGTCGCCCGGCCCGTCCTGCTGCCGGGCCCACCACACGAATCGGTCGACCGCCCGCTGCGGCCGGTAGCAGTCGTACACCCGCAGCGAGTACCCGAGCCGCAACAGCCCCCGCTGCGCCCGCCGCAACGCCTCGGCGGCGGGCCGGGCCAGCAGGCACTCCGGCTCCTCGTACCCGTCCACCACGCCGCCGGTGAAGTTCCGCGCACCGGCGTACCGGATGTCCTGCCCGATGCTCGGATCCACCTCGCGCAGCACCACGAACCCGTCGGGCGCCTCCGCCCCGCCGGCCAGCACCGCGAGCAGGCCTGCAACAACCGTCATCCGCATACCCCTTGGCATACCATCGCCGGATGCCGGCACACCTGAGGGACTCGCACTGCTCCGCCTGCGGAGCGCCGTACTCCACTCCCACGTGGCCCCGCACCTGCGCGGCCTGCGGAGCGACCGCCTACCGCAACCCGCTCCCGGTGGCCGTCACCCTCCTCCCCGTCGAGGACGCGGACGGCACCGGCCTCGTGGTCATCACCCGCACCATCGAACCGGCCCTCGGCGGCATCGCGCTGCCCGGCGGATTCATCGACTTCGGCGAGGACTGGCGCGACGCGGTCGTCCGCGAACTCCGCGAGGAGACCGGCATCACGGCCCCGGCCACGGACGTCACCCTGGCCGACGCCCTGAGCTCCCCGGCAGGCCACCTCCTCCTCTTCGGCCTCCTCCCGCCCCGCCCCGCCGCCGATCTCCCCGCCTCCGAGCCGACGGACGAAACCACGGGCTGGCACATCCTGCGCGCCCCGACCCCCCTGGCCTTCCCCCTCCACACCCAGGCAGCAGCCTCCTGGTTCGCGGGCCACTACACCCCTTGACCCCGCACCACTGCCCGCCCCCTCGGACCTTCCAGCCCCGCCGGCGTCTGAGGCGCCGGGAAGGGGACGGAGCCCCGGTCATGAAGCCGCACCCACCGCACCCACCGCACCCCACCCGACGGCCTAGACCCCCCGCACGGTGACGCCCGGGACCGCCGCCCCCTCCTCCGTCTCGACCAGCACCACATCGCCCTCCCACCGCACCGTGTACCGCTCCACCGCGCCCGCCTCGAACCCCGGACCGGGGTCCCGGACCACCACCCCGCCGCCCGTACGCCCCCGCGCCGGCGCCCAGGCCTCGAGCTCCACCCCGTCGCCCGAGGCGCCCCGCACCGGCAGCAGCGCACCCGCCCGCGCCAGCACCGGGATCCGCCCCTGCGGCGCGTCCAGCAGGATCTGGCCCGGCCCCTCGTACGCCGCGCCGGTCGCGGTGTCGTACCACCGGCCCCGCGGCAGCCGCACCGCCCGCCGGTCCGCCCCGCACTCCAGCACCGGGGCGACCAGCAGCGCGTCGCCCAGCAGGAACGCGTCTTCGCAGTCCCGCAGCTTCCGCTCCTCCGGCGCCCGCCACCACACCGGCCGCACGTACGGCGCGCCCGTCCGCCGCGCCAGATGGGCCAGCGTCACGAAGTACGGCCGCAGCCGCTCCCGCTCCGCCATCACCGCTCGCGCGTGCTCCTCCACCTCGGGCCCGAATTCCCACGGCTCCCGCCGCCCGGCCCAGATCGCCGAGTGGGTCCGGAACAGCGGCAGGTAGGCCCCAAGTTGCAGCCACCGCAGGTACAACTCCGGTGACGGCGATCCGCCGAAGCCGCCGACGTCCGGGCCGGAGTACGGCACCCCGCACAGCCCCAGGCCCAGGACCAGCGCCAGCGAGGCCCGCAGCCCCTCCCAGCTGGTCTCCACGTCGCCCGACCACGTGCCCCCGTACCGCTGCATGCCCGCCCACCCCGACCGCGAGAACAGGAACGGCCGCTCCGTCGGCCGCAGCCGCACCAGCCCCTCCCACCCCGCCCGCGCCATCCCGAGCGCGTACACGTTGTGCCCCTCGCGGTGGTCACCGCCCGCCCCGTCCATCGCGTGCCGCGCCGACCTCGGCAGCGTGGCGTCCCCGAACGCCGCGAAGGACACCGGCTCGTTCATGTCGTGCCAGAAGCCTGCGAAGCCCTGCGCGAGCCGCTCCTCGTACAGTCCGCCCCACCACTCCCGCACCGCCGGATCCGTGAAGTCCGGGTACGCGCACTCGCCCGGCCAGACCTCGCCGCGCACCTCCTCGCCCCGCCCGTCGCGCACGAAGGCACCCCCCGCCCCCACCGCCAGCCCCGTCGAGTGCACCGCGTCGCCCGCCTTCACCGCAGGATCCACGATCGACACGAGCCGCACCCCCTGCTCCCGCAGCTCACGCGACAGTCCCGGCAGATCGGGGAACTTCCCCTCGTCCACCGTGAACACCCGGTGCCCGTCGTAGTGGTCGATGTCCAGATGGACCGCCGACAGCGCCAGCCCGCGCGCCGCGTACCCCGCGGCCACCCTGCGCACCTCCGCCGCACTCCCGAACCCCCACCGCGCGTGCTGGTACCCCAGCGCCCACTCCGGCGGCACCGCCGCCGCGCCCGTCAGCCCCGACCAGCCCTGCAGCACGCGCGCCGGCGTCCCCAGCAGCACCCAGCACCGCAGCGGCCCGCCCTCCATGCGCAGTTCGCTCAGCCCCGCGCGGTCGGCGCCCGAGCCCGCACCCTCCTCGCCCTCGCGCAACACCACCCGGCCGTCCCAGGAGTTGTCGTGGAACACCAAGTGCGTCCCCGCGTCCGCGACCACCATCTGCACCGGCATCGTCAGGTACAGCGGGTCGGTCCCCGGCCCGAAGCCCCCCTTCGGATCCGTGTTCCACAGCCGGTACGCCCCGTCGCGCAGCCGCGGCCCCGCGGCCCGCCCGCCCAGCCCGAAGAACCGGGCGTCCGCCGGCACCTCGCTCCGCAGCGACCACCGAGCACCGCTTTGTGCACTGTCCTGCGC
>NZ_JBSGZI010000118.1:21300-22727 GCF_053610945.1 Streptomyces sp. NPDC054849 | reverse complement strand
GCGGGACCTTTGGCGGCAAGCCGCCAAAGAGTGAAAGGCTTCGCTGACGCTCCGCCAAATGCCCGCGCAAGCGCGGGCATTGAATTCCGCAAGCGGAATTCAAAAGGGAGTGCCTATTCGCGCAAGCGCGAATAGGGGGAGCCCCGCAAGCGGGACTCCGGCCCGGTCCGCTGCGCTCCCCGGGCAGGGCGTCCGCTAACGCTCCCGCCCAGGCGGCTGCGCCGCAGCTGGCAACGAGGGGAGGGTGCATCACCTGCGGGCACTGTGTAGGATCCGGGATTTTCCACCACCACCCCCCGGGACGAGAGGTGACGGGCCGGCACCTGACAGGAACTCAACCCCACCCCAAATTGGGGGGCTCCGCTGCGCTCCGCCCTCACCCCCGAAAGGGAACATCGGGACACACAGCCTACCCCTTCCGGGGGTGATGCAGCATGTACCAATGGCAGAATGCAGGGACACCCTCGGGAAAACCTCGGCCCCGACTGCCTGACCAGCATGCAGGCCCGTGCATCACGATGATGCACTGTGTAGCATCCCGGATTTTCCGCCACTACCAACCCCCGACAACCCACGCTCAGAGGCCCACCACCGGACGCCAACCCGGCGGCAGGAGAGGGGGCGCGGTGATCGCGGCGCGGCGGGAGGGCAGACGAATCCGGCGCCTCGCAGGCCGCAAGGCTCACCCGCAGATAGGGGCCGGCAGGCCGATCAGCCGATGGCGTTGGGGCGGCCCGGGGGTACTGCTGCCCCCAGAGCGCTCTGGGCCCCGGGCCTCACCCGAGCACGCCACATCGGCACGGGCTACCCGGACCCTAGCTTGATCAGCCCCCGCCAACGGGGCTTCCGATCTTTTGCCATGACCACCTGTCGCCGCTTACGCGCGCGGCCTCGTGTCGGTCAGGTGGCTGCCTATGGTGGCTGCGTGCAAGCTCGCGAGGTCGCGCCGGACGTAGCGCCCCTGTGTGGGATCCCGTGGGGGATCTGCCCTGATCACGGGCCCACACTGACCGGAAGTGCCGGTCGATCATGGTGCCACTTCCCGGAATGTGATCGCCGGTGGTCATACGACCGGCTCAATCAGCCGTGCGCCGAGCTGGCGACGCACCGGATCACTGACCGCGTGGGCGGTTCCATCACTGCCTGTGAAGTGCATGCTGCTGAGGGCGGACAACAGATTGACGGCGCTGCGGTCGAGCCGCTGCCGTCGTAGCTCTCACCCCTCCCCCAACCTGAGGCGACAGACGCCCCGCTGAGCCCCTTTCAGGCGTGTCCCGGCACCCTGGGGGCCGGGACACGCTGCACGAGGCTCAGCACGCCGCACAGCCGCTAAAACGGCGCCCCCGCAGGCTGCCCCTCAGGGCTGTGCTCCACAGCGGCGACAGCCGCATCCCGCGCTGCCTCCCACTCCTGCACAGCCTGTCGCC
>NZ_JBSGZI010000118.1:12691-21203 GCF_053610945.1 Streptomyces sp. NPDC054849 | reverse complement strand
CTAAAACGGCGCCCCCGCAGGCTGCCCCTCAGGGCTGTGCTCCACAGCGGCGACAGCCGCATCCCGCGCTGCCTCCCACTCCTGCACAGCCTGTCGCCGAACGAATTCGGCCTTGATTCGGCACGACCCGCACAGCCCGAGCGTCAGGACCGGGCGTCCGCACGGAGCGCCGTCGTGGCCGGGACACGTACCGTCCTCGGTGCGTTCGGCGGGGGCGATCCCGGCCTCGTCGGCGGTCGCAGTGCAGACGGGACAGATCCCCTCGTGCCGGACGTGGCGGCCGCACCCGGTCGTGCAGGTCGGCCAGCCGGCGCACGCCGCGCACAGGTCGATCCCGTCCTCGGGGGGGCGCCCGCACTCCGCGCACTCGTATTGGGTCCGGTGCTCGTGAGCCTCGTCCACGGTGCGGCCCGCCACGGCGGTGCTGGAGTGATCGACCGGGGTGTAGGCCGGACCGCCCTGGGCGGGCACGGCGCCCCACGATGCCGTGGGACTCGGCACCGGACCGGCCGCAGCCTCACGCAGGCGCGCCGAGATGATCGCGCCGACCGTGCGCCGCATCGGCACCGGCAGCGGCCTCCCCGTGATCACCTGCCGGATGATTGAGGGCTTCCACCCGGCCTCCAGCATCCCCGTGACCACCAGCCCTTGGTCCGCCAGCGTCTGACCGGTCAACAGGTACTGCGGATCCCACGCCCCGATCTCCGCCAGCAGCAGCACACCCGGAGTCGGCGCCACCGGCGCGCACTCAGCCGGACCACCCTCACCCGAGACGGCCCCCATCGCTGGTGCGCAGTTGTCATTCAGCGGCGCGGCGTCAGCCGCAGCCGGTCCCCGGTCCCCGGGCTGCGGCTGCTCCTGGTCCTCGATGACACCGCCGCCCCCGTCCGTCCATCCATCCGTGCTCGCGCGCACGCCACTACCTACAGACACGGACGGACGGACGGAGGTGGCTGAGCGGGAGGACTGAGCGGAAGGACTGAACGGGAGTTCGCGATCTTGCAGGTCAGCCCCGGAATGCGGGTCAGAAATCTGACCAGGCGGGTCAGAAATCTGACCAGGCGGGTCAGAAATCTGACCCGCTCCACTGGGCGGGTCAGATTTCTGACCCGCGGTCTGGGCCTTCTTCTCTGCCCGCCGTGCGGCTTCCTGCGCGATCCGGTGCGCGCTCGCCTTCTGGGCTGCCTCGGCCGCCGGGGCCCGTACGGCGTCCAGAACCGCGAACGCGTTCCGGGGGCCGGCGTAGCCGCGCGGGGGCGAGTCATTGATCCGGATCCGCAGCGCGTCGCCGGAAGCCTTGATCCGCGAGGACGTCGTCAGCCGCCTGCCCTCCGGCGTCGTCACCAGCCCGACGGCCGTGAGCGCCCTGAGCAGGATCCGGATCCGGCCCGCGCTGGACGGCTGGGCCTTTTCCCCCCGCTTCACAGGCTTCTTGGGCAACAGGTGGCACAGCTCCATCAAGGTCAGCTTGCGCACCGGACCGTGCTTCTCGATCACCAGGGCCCGCATGATCCAGTACAGACGGACCGCCGAGTCGCTCAGCTCGGGGCACAGGGGAATCCAGTCCTTGAGGTTCGAGCTATACAGGCCCCCGTCTTCCGGGCCGTAGAGCTCTACCTCTTGGCTGTTGTCGTCTTCAGGCTCGGTGTCTCTAGCCGTTCCCACGGCGATCCTTTCCGGGCCTGCAAGCGAGATGACTGCGTGATCAGCGATCCACGCGGGTACACTCGCCGCAGACCTGTGCTAGGTCGGCCCGCCGTGTTTCCCCCGGGATTGCAGTCCCGGGACGGCGGGCCTTTTGACGTTCTAGTGCAGGTGACACTACGCCCCGTGAGGGACATGGCCGGTCAATTACCGATGCTGCGATCTAGCCTGCGGTGGTCGACGACGTGTCATGGCCCCTCCAGCGGCAGGTTGTCGTAACTGAGTTTGAGCCTGTCCGCAGGGGCGATGGCGCGCAGGACTTCGAGGGGCTGCCCACTTGCGTCGCGAGTGACGCGTTCGAGGGTGAGCACGAACACGCGTCCGCCAATGCGGAGCTGACTGGCTTCGGATTCCGTGGGCGCGCGGGCGCCGACGGTCTCGCTCGCAGTCACAGGGCGGTGTCCAGCCGCAGTTAGGGCGCCGTACACCCCCCCTGTCACCTTGCCGTTGCGGTCCAGGCCGGCGGCCTCTGCGATCGCGACCGGGTACCACGCCTGTTGGATTTGGACGACGTCGTCTGGGCGGATGAGTGCCTGTCGGACGCGGTAGACGAGTTCGTCCCCCTCCGCGAGATCGAGCAGTGCGGCGGTTTGGGGATCAGCAGGGACCCGCTCGACCGATACGAACTGCATGTCGCCGTCCAGGCCTTGTGCAGCCGTGGCCGTCTCCCATGGACCTTTGGTGCCCCCAGGTGCGATCACTTGGCCGTAGCGGCTGAGCGGCACGTGGACCGGCGTGCGGTTGCGGATGAGGGTGCCAGCCTTTCGTACGGGCACGACCAGGCCCTCGTCTGCCAGTACGCCGATGGCGCTGCGGATCGTCTGCCGTGCTGCTCCGTACTCATCCATCAGTTGCTCGATCGACGGCAACTTGCCGCCGGCGAACTCCTCAGTGTCGATGCGGCGGCGCAACTCCTCCGCTAGCTCGCGGTATCCCCGTCCGGCCATCCCTGCTCGCCTCCTTCCGTGCCTCGATGCGATCACCTTAAGGCTAGCCCTGTTGACAGTACGACTCCACACGGGCATTCTTCAATAGGGCTAGCCGATACGAAGAGTAAGCGTCTCGTAGCGGACCTGTCGTCGGGCATTCCTTTTGCCCTGCCACAGGGGCCCACGCAACACCTAGGCGCCGGTGCCCCCCGGAAACGGGGCTGACGGATGACCGCTCGTTCCTTAGAACTCCACAGTGGACTCACGGCAACTGCGACAAGCCGACCCTGCCAGCTGACACGCGCAGCACTTTCCCTCCCGCCCGTACGTAGGGCCGGAGCAAGCACGGCTGGTGAAAGGGCAGAGATCGCATCCCAACGCTTCGACGGTTCCGAGCCGTCGCCGTCCAGCACCCCACCTCGCGTGGTGGTGCCGGGCGGCGGTCTCTCGGCCAGCCGAGCAGATCGATCCGCAACGAAAGACGGCCTGCCGGATGGTGCTGCGAACACCGCCCGGCAGGCCTGAGACGTCACCCGTTCCTGACAGAGACAGGGAGGTGCGGTCCTGTGATGGATCGTAACGAGACCGACGTCCGGCGCCCGCAGGCGAGTCCCCTCGGCGGTGCGCGATGACGTACCAGCACGACGCGGCAGCGGCCGCGATCGCCAGGGCCAACGCGGCGGCCGCGGCGGCGGAGGCCGCCCGTGAGGCAGCCGACCGGCTCCGCCAGCAGATCGCGCAGCAGCGGGCGCAGTCGGGCGGCGCCCAATGAACCCCGAGTTTGCGGGACCCGCCCCGATCACGTCGCCCTGCTGCGGTGTGCCCGCTGATGAGTTCGCCGTCCCGATCCCGCACACCGACGACACGGCGGACGCGGCGATGTGCACCAGGTGCGGCGGCGTCTGGTCCCTCGACCCCGGCGCCGACCGGGCCTGTCCGGACTGCGGCGGCTCGGGCCGCCCCGGCAGCCGGCCCCCCTCGCTCCGCGCGCCGCGCGTCTCCTGCCACTGCGTGGCCTGACCGTCCCGCCCGGCGGGAGCGAGGACCAGATTCCCGCCCGCCGGACGCCACTTCGTACGCCGGGCCGCCCGCACGACGGGCGGCCCGGCTTCCAGCACGCCCCGGTCCGTGCAGGATCCCGGACCATGACCCGCGAGGAGAGCACGGATGAACGTGCCCGACGCCGACGAGCCCCAGGGCCCGCCGTTCCCCGTCCCGGACATCCAGACCTACGGCGACGCCTACAAGCTCAACGTTCAGACCGACAGCAGGGGCGCCGTCATCGTCGCCTACACCCGGGACGCCACGACCGGGGCCGTCACCCGGTCGCAGATCAGGATCGACCCGGCGGGATCCGCCTACATCCGGCGCCGCCTTGCCGGGGGATGACGTGCGCTTCTACGACCCTGACGGTGCCGAGTACGGCATCCCCACCTACCCCCGCAGGCTCGCCCCGGAAGGTCTGGCGACCCGTCGACAGCTTCGCTCCCGCGGCCTGCGCCCCGCCGGGCAGGACGTCGCAGCACAGATCCTCTGGCACGGCCGGCGCCCGCCCGGCGAGCGGACCCGCCCGGTGCGCGCCGCGTACCTGTACCGCATCGACCTGGCCGCGCCCGTGCGGCCGATGACGCCGGGCCGCTGGCGCGCGGTGCACGCGATGTTGCGGGCCCGCCGCACCTGCCCGCTGTGCCAGGTCACCCACGACTACGTGATCCCGACGTCCCTGGGCTGCTGCCCCGGGTGCGCCGACTACCCGGTCGCCCTCGCGGCCTGAACGGAGAACCCATGTCCAAGAAGACGCCGTGGGGGCGTCCTGATGTGTCCCCGCGGGTGCTCGTGCTCGCCGTCCTCGGAGCGATCACGCTCGGCGTGGCGCTGCTGTCTGTGGCCGTTAGCTACCAGATCCTTGTCCCCCGGTTCGGGGACTGGGCGGTGCCGACCGTGGCCGCGCTGGACGCCCTGTGGGTGGTGGTCCAGGCGACGGAGATCCTGGCGGGCAACAACCGCCAGCGTGGGCGCCGCGTGCAGATCGCGGGTTTGGTGCTGACCGTGGTCATCGCCGCGATTCCCACCGTGGACCTGGCCCTCACCTTGAGCCGCGCGCATGCCGACTTCGACCTGGCGGTGGTCATCGCCCCCACGGCGATCGTCCTGACCAAGGTCGCGTGGTGGGTGGTCCTCCCCGCCCTGGGGCGCGGCACGTCCGCCGGCACGCGGACGTCCATCGCGACCACGCGGCAGAGCGTTGCCGACCGTCTTGAGGAGATGGAGGCCACGGCCGCCGACCGCATCGAGCTTCTGCGCGTGGCGACCGACGTGCAGCAGAGGGTGGCCGAGGCCGAGACCGAGTTCCGTCTCGCCGCCCTGGCGGCGCAGCAGTCGATGACTGCTGCGCTGCACGCCCAGGCCGAGGCGACGGCCGCCACGATCGCTGACAACCCCCTGCCGGCCCTCGTCGCACGGATCGAACTGCCCGACCTGGACGGGGACTGGGTGTTGCCCGCGCTTGCTCTGCCCGTCACGCCCGCCGTCACGCCCGTCACGCAGGTCAGCGCCCTGCCGGGTGTGCGGCCCGTCACGGCCGTCACGCTCGCCGACCTCGCGGCCGTCACGGGTGTGACGACCCCCGAGCCAGGTGAGCCCCTGACGGACACGCAGCTTGGTGTGGTGCTGCGGCACCTGCGCTACAGCGAGGACCCGCCCCGCTCGTACCGGCAGGCCGCGGGCGAGATGCGCCGACGGGGCTTTGTCGGCAGCGAGGAGCGGATCCGGCCGATGTGGCGCGCGCTGATGACGCAGGAGCCGCGCCGACCCGGTGAGGAGTCGGAGTCGGAGTCGGAGGAGACCGCGGACGAGGCCGACGCCTCCCCCTGACCAACAGCCAGACCTCGGGCGGCCCTACGGCCGCCCATCCCACGTCCGGCACCACCGATGCAGCCCAGCTCCCGCACGACGGGGGCCGGGCTGTGTCGCGACTGCCGGAAGCAAACACGCAGTCGACCCGTGCAGACCTGGTGAGCCATCCGGCGCGCGGCTGTCGTTAGCAGTCGCAGACCCGCAGCGCAGAGCCGGGAAAGCAGGAAATCCCAAGACTCGAATGCGAGTTCGAGCTATGATCTTGATCCCAAAAACAGGGGGGAAATGGGCAAAATGGGAAAATCTGACAGCCGTGAGCCCGACGACGTCTATGCCCACACGGCCAGCGCAATCGGCCTCCTGGGCATGGTCTTAGCGGGCCTGACGGCAATCAAAATCGAGCTGGGCGTCCCGTGGCCCGTGGCGGTCATCCTCACCGTGGCGGCCCTCGTACTGGTCGGCTACGCGGCCTGGTGGGTCAAGACCAAAGTGACCCGCCTGTGGGCCAGAAAGCCGGCTGACGCGGCCCCGGCCGCAGCGTTGGCGCAGGAATCCCCCGCCGTGGCGGAGGAAGCCGCCGAGACACCGGTTGCGACGCACCCGGAGTTGACCGCGGCCCTGACCCGTACCGGAGCAATCGGCCGCGATGAGGTCATCCGGCTGGAGGACGTGCGTACCGAAGCACTGCTCCGTGCCGGGGGGACCCGGTACACGTTCCTGTTGCCCCCGAGCCGCACTCACGAACACGTTTCCAGGCAACTCGGGCCGATCGCGTCAATGCTCGGCGTGACCCGCCTGCACCTGAAACTCGAAACGTCCCGGAGTAATGAACGAGAGGTCAAGCTCCTCAAACTCGATCAGCCGCCTTTCAGCCGTACGTTCGCGCCGCCGACCCGCAAGGAAATCGAGGCATTTCCCGGGATTCCCCTGGGTCACGAAGTAACCGGCGATCTCGGCGGCGTGCCCACTCTCGACAAGGCCTCGCTGCTGGTCGCCGGTATGACGCAGATGGGTAAGACCACCCTGATCAATGGGCTGATCACCTGCTTGCTGATCGCGTATGGGGAATTCGAGCTCTATCTACTCGATGGAAAATTCTGCGGCCTGACCAGGTTTGAGAAAGTCTCCACCCGCTACGAATCCTCCGATGACCCGGCGGTTTTCGAGACGATGGTGGACGAACTGAACGACCGGTCCGAGGCGCGCTACGCGCAACTCAAGGATGCAGTTCGCGCACGAAAGCCTGCCCCCCGTTTCAAACCGGTCATCTTCATCGTGGATGAGGCTGCCGATTTCTTCGCCTCCGACGAGTCGAAGGAAGGGAAGGAGCAGGCACGGCGAATTGCGGAAAAGACGCGGTCTCTGGTCTCGAAATCTCTCGAATCCGGAATCTCGACAGTGCTCATGACACAGCGCCCGGCGCAGAACGCGATTCCTGTCATGGTTCGGGATCAGTTCCTCTACCGGATGTGCCTCTATGTGGCATCCGCAGGCACTGTAAAAGTCGCACTCGGTGACACTTACTTCGAAACGGTCGCACCGATCAATCCGGCCCTACTCGATCCAGATATCAAAGGCCAGGCGGTGCTTTTCGCCAACGGCCGCTCCACGCTGATCCGGGGATTCAACTTCTCCGACGAGTTCATCTGGAGCGTCGTTGACCAGGTAGAGGCTCGCCAGGAGAAGACGCTTCAAAAGGCGCCGGACACCCCGCTCACGCAGGCCATCGACATTATGCGGAGTAAGGGCATCGACTTCATGCCCACGGCTGACCTGGCACCGGCCGTCGGAATCACCGATACCAGGCCCGTACCGCGCGGAAAGGCCCTGTCGCAACTCCTCGGCGTCGCTCCAAGCAAGGACGACAAAGGCGTCGTCAGGGGCTATTGGCTGGCAGACCTGACCGCGGCGGCCAAGGCCTCGCAGTGACTCCGGCATCCGCCGGCGCACCCGCTGAGCACCCGCTGACGATCTGCTGCAACCCGTCTGCCGAACCGCTGGCAGACAGAAGCCCAGCGGATCACCAGCGGATCACCAGCGGATCATCAGCGGACACAGAAAGGCCCGCTGACCAGCCACAACAGCACACCAGCGAACGAAAGGGGGGAACGTGAGATCCGCCGCTGTAGGGGCCATCGGCGTGGGAGCGACCGCGGCCGTAATCCTGGCCGCGCTCGTTCAGGCCGCCGGCGACACACCCGCGGGACAGGCGCTCGGCCTGTCCGTGTCCGTACCCAGCCAATACAAACGCTTGATAGAGGACGCGGGGAAAACCTGCCCGGAGGTCACACCGAATCTGCTGGCCGCGCTTCTCCAAACAGAATCGGGATTCAAAGAGCGCGAGACCTCACCCGTCGGAGCCCAGGGAATCGCGCAGTTCATGCCGTCCACATGGGAGAGCAGTGGAATCGACGGCAACGGTGACGGCAAGCGTGACGTGTGGGACCCCGAGGACGCGATCCCCTCGGCAGCCAAATACCTCTGCGATATGGCTGAGGAAGTCGAAGACATTCCCGGCGACAAGCAGAGCAACATGCTCGCTGCTTACAACGCCGGATCAGGAGCCGTCCGCAAATACGGGGGAATTCCTCCCTACAAAGAGACGCAGGGTTACGTCCAGTCCATCAACGCAATCGCCAACAAACCGTCGTCCGGCGGGAAAACCATGACCGCCCAACAGGCCGCCACCGCCATCAATGCGGCAGACGATCACCTCGGACTGCCGTACTCATGGGGCGGAGGCACCCCGAGCGGTCCCAGCACGGGACAATGCTGCTCTCCTAACGGCAGTTCCGGGGGAAATATCGTCGGCTTTGACTGCTCAGGACTCGTCCTCTACGCCTACGCGCAAGCCGGAATAATGCTTCCCCGTACAGCGGCAGCGCAATATTCTGCCTCTGAGCCGGTGAATCGTGAAGAAATGCGGCCCGGGGATCTTGTCTTCTTCGGAAGTAGCCCGCAAGGCATTCACCACGTCGGCATCTATGTCGGGGGCGGCTACATGATCGAAGCTCCCCGGCCCG
>NZ_JBSGZI010000118.1:5060-12594 GCF_053610945.1 Streptomyces sp. NPDC054849 | reverse complement strand
GGCCGGCCCGGCCCCGAAAGCGGCGGTGGCGGGCTGACGGAAGGCGCATCCGACCACGTCAAAGACCTCGCCGACTACCTGATCAAAAAGATCGATGGTCTTCTGGCGCCCAAGGATTCTTGGGCGCCGGAGACGGCCGATAGCTGGCTTTACAGCCAGTTCCTGTGGCTCGGCCAGCATCTGGCCGTCGCCATTTTCATCTGCGTGGTCGTTGTGTGCGCCCTGACCGCATGGCAGGGCGCACCCCGCCTCAAGCAGTTGGGCGCCTCCACCGGATGGACGCTCGCGGCCGTCGCCGGCATGGCCTCGGTCCCGGGCGTGGTGCTACTGCTGAACCAGGCCGTCAGCGCCTCGTTCACGACCATGTTCGACAGCAACGAGTCGACCCTGTTCGCCACGATCAGAGAAGACCTGGCGCACGGGGCGGACTCCGGCAACCCGTTGGCGATCCTGATCATCACCGCGGCACTGGTCGTCGCGTTGGCGTTCGCGACGCTGGTGTTCATGACGCGCAGCCTCGGCATCCTGGTGTTCGTGTGCATGGCACCGCTGGTGCTGGCGTCCCTGGCCCGCGGCGGCGACCTGTCCGCGGTGAAGACGTGGGCGATGCGGCTGCTCGGGCTGATCCTCGCCCCGTTCGCCCTGATCCTTGTCAGCCCGTTCGTCTCGATCGTCAAGGGCTCGCTGGTGATGGACGCCGTCCTGCTGATCGCCGCAGACGTCCTGATGCTGCGGATGATCTTCCACGGCATCCCGTACTTCGGCCCCAGGATCGCGGGCGCCGTACGGGGCTACGTGGAAAGCCGGACCACCCACCCCCTGGCGCACGCCCTCGTCAGGGCCGGCAGCCCCACCGTCTACGAGCAGCAGAACACCCCCCGGAGACCCCGCCCCGTCAACACCCCGGGCCGCGCCGTGCACCAGGACCGCGGGGTGCTGCTCGCGGCCTACGGCATCAAGCAGCGGGCGCGCTCGGCACAGCTCACCACCAAGTCTGCGATCGACAAAGTGCAGACCGAGGCTCCGCGCAACCAACGGCTCCTTGAGGCCCGCCGACAAGCGCGGGCTGCCGCCGCCCAGACAACCAACCCCACTGCCGGCCCAACCTCGGGGAGTCGGCCGCCACGACCGGCACTCATCCCCACTCCGCCCCCCACCCACGGGACACCACCCCCATCAAGCACCCCATAGGAGGCTGCTGTGTACTCCCTGACCCCCGGCTATCGTCTTCCCGCCATTCAGCGCGGACTCAGCCCCGCAGAGACCCTGCTGACGAAGGCGAACGCCGGGGTCGGGAGCGCCGTCCTGATGGCGGCGATGATCGCCCCACCGCCGCTCTGGACGTTCGGCGCCGTGGGGGCGGCCGCCGCACTGCTCAACCTGGCCCCGGGGCCCCGCTCGCTCGGCCGGTGGGCCACCGTCGGCTACCGGCACCTGCGCGAGCGCACCGCACCCGACCTGACCGCCCGGACCGGTGCCACCACGACCTGGGCGCTGTACCCGGAGCACGGCACCATGCAGGACTCGCGGCGCAGGGCCGCGTTCCACGACGCGTTCTCCCGCGCCCTCACGTTCGCCGGCGGCCAGGCACGCACCGCTGGCATCCAGGTCCACGTCACCCACCACGCCGCCGTGGGCGAACACACCGCCCACACGCAGACCATCTCCGTCCACGTCCCCAAAGGCCTGGTGGGCCACCCCGCCCGTGTCCTGGACACCCTCGAAGGGGAATTCGCCGCTCTGGGAGCCCTGACACCGGTGGACCCGGACCCGATCCCGGCGGTCATTAAGCGCGGCCCCGGCTGGGTCGCCCTGGACGACGACCGGTACGCGACAACCGCACGGATCACGGGGTGGCCCGACGAAACCGGCGGAGACCTCATGGCCAAACTGCTCCTGGGCCAGGACACCGAGCGGTCCCTGTCCGTCCTGTACCGGCCGCTGCCCGCAGGCCAGTCCCGCCGCTCGGCGAAGTGGCAGGAAGCCGCGAGCGAGGCGTTTACCACAGACAAGATCAAGCAGGAAGCACAAGCCACCGCCAGCGACAGCCGGCGCGGCGCGCTCGTCCAGGGCGCGACCCTCGTGGACCTCGACGCCTACCTCACGGTGTGGGGCGACAGCCCCGAGGCTGTCACCGACGCCCGATGGAACGCCGCTCTCGTCGCGGACCGCCACCGCATGCGTCTCGACTGGCTCGCGGGCCAGCAGCACCGCGCCCACGTGATGACCACCCCGCACGGGGTCTCCACCCGGAAAGGGGCGATCCTGTGATCCGCCTGCCCTCCAGTCACGCCGCGATCACGGCGCCCCTGGTCGCCTCCAACGCCCGCTTCCCTGGGATCCCGGTCGGTCGGTCGCTGCTGGACGGACGTGCATTCCACCTCTCGCCTGTCCTCGCCGAGACCTCGGTACTGCCCTCCACCAACAGTCTGGCCTTGGGTGGCTTGGGTTCCGGCAAGAGCACCACGGGCAAGGTCCGCGTCCGCCGGGAGATCCTGCACCACGACCACCAGGCCGTCGTGATCGACTCCTTCGGTGAGGACAACGCCGGGGAATGGGGGGCCCTAGCCCACTCCCTCGGCGGCCAGGTCATTCGGGCCGGCGAGTTCACGCTTAACCCGTGCTCGGTCCTGCTCCCGCCTGAGGTGCGCGAGCAGCTGATCCGCTCGCTGATCGCAGCGGTGGAGCCAAGCGCACTCACCCCCCAGTCCACCCACGCTCTGCAGCACGCTCTCAACCACCCCAAAGCGACGTCGCTGAACGGCCTGGTCGACATCCTGGTGCGTCCTCAGGACGGCAGGTGGCCCGCGGCGAAACTGGAAGTGTGGGGGGAGGACGTGGCGATCGCGCTGTCCCGGTACACAGAGGGCTCACTACGCGGGCTGTTCGACGGCCAGGACGCGAGTCTTCCCCCGACCGACCTGCCGATCCTCAGTTTTGATTTCTCCCGCCTCGACCGCAACAGCCCCGCCATTCCCAGCCTCATGGCCGCGGTGTCGTGCTGGGCCGAGCACGTGTGGCTGCCCCAGTCGACTGCCGTCCACCGCCACCTGGTCCTTGAAGAGGCTTGGCAGATCCTGCTCTCCCCCGCCACGAGCGAGCTGATTCAGCGACTGCTGAAGAACTCGCGCAAGGCGGGGCTGTCCCTGGACGTGCTGATGCACACGCTCTCCGACCTCGGCGACGGCAAGGCGCAGGACCTGGCGCGGCTGTGCGAGGTCGCCCACGTCGGACGCCTGAATGCCGAAGAAGCCGGAATCGTTGGCGCGCTGCTGGGCCTGCCCGACTGGGCCGTCAACGAGATTCCCAATCTCAACCCCGGACAGGCCGTGTGGAAGATCGGCCCCAGCTACGTCGACATCGTCGAAACCATCCTCAGCGACGACGAGGCCCGCCTTACCGACACCTCCACCCGGCGGCGTCAAGCGCAGCAGATCCTGACCGAGGAGACCGAGGCAGAGACCGAAGCAGAGACCGAAGCAGAGACCGAAGCAGAGACCGAGGTAGAAGAGAAGGATGCCGACTACGCCTCGGGGGAGTACGCGCTGGCCCCCGCGGAGCGAGACAGCCGGCGCGAAGATATCGACGGCTGGGACTGGGACATGCCTCCCACCGTCATCGACAGCCGGCATCACGACGTCGTCCAGGCCGCGCGCGAAGGCCGGTACAACGAGGCCGCCGAACTCGCCGTCATCGGTGAACGCCAGGACATCCGCTCCTACGGAATCAACTCCGACCAAGCTCTGTCGTGGCTTTCAACCCGAGCCAAGGTCGCAGAGCTGGGCGGAAGCCCCGACACGGCCACCCAGCTACGCGCTACCGTCACCCGCATGGGCAAAGAGGTCGAGTGGTGGGACAGGGAACCCGACGCCAGCACGCCACAGGCAGAGCACCACGGGCCCCCGCTCTCCACACCCGCGCCCACGTCTGCGCCGGACCTGGACAACGGACAGCCTGTGCGGAAGCGCCGCCGTACCTGGCCCTACGTGGCTGTGATCGCGGCCCTGGCCCTCACCACCGCCGGCGTATGGCAGAAGGCGGAAAGCGACACCAAGCATGAGGAGCAGCAGCAGAAGGCAGCCGCCTACAAAGGCAAGTCAGGTGCCAGCCTGACGGTCGACGAGGTTGACGCGGACGTGATCGCTCGATGGACCA
The DNA here is from genome assembly GCF_053610945.1 of Streptomyces sp. NPDC054849. Taxonomy (NCBI): domain Bacteria; kingdom Bacillati; phylum Actinomycetota; class Actinomycetes; order Kitasatosporales; family Streptomycetaceae; genus Streptomyces; species Streptomyces sp. NPDC054849. Next base: position 8,439 of record NZ_JBSGZI010000118.1, on the reverse strand, counting down.
AGGATCGGGACCGGGTGATCGTAGAACTGAGCGCGCCCTTTGAATCGAACGCCAACTACCTGGGCCTTGAAGCCTCGGGGAAGACTGCCGTCAGCACGCGAGAAGACGACCGGTACACCAAGCCTCCTGAGCTGGAGTTGCCGGTCAGCGACCACCTCGCCGATGTGACGGTCCAGATAGAGATCGGCGGGAAGACCTGGAAGGAAGGGACCAGGGGAACCCTTCGCACGATCCGCTTGTCGCCCACTGGCATCGCGTACGACGCGGAGACCGGCGAGCAGCTTCCGCGCAACTGACGCTCGCGCTCCGCAACACCACAAGAGGCCAGGTACTTCCGAATCCGGGGGTACCTGGCCTCTTTGCGTTGCGGGTGGTGCCGATGGAAGACCCCGGGTCTTCCCGTCAGGGTGACGCGAAGACCCGGGGTCTTCCCGTCAGGGTGACGCGAAGGCCCGGGGTCTTTCTTGGGCTCTTAGGCGTTCTGCCGCCGCTGCTCAAGTTCTGCTCGGAGTGCGGTCAGCTCCTCCATCATCTCGCGGCAGGCCTCGATGGCACGGCTCGGATCGCTGTTGCTGAGCCGGCGCAGCGCGGTGAGGCTGAGCTTGGCCGGGTCGATCACGGCGGCTGGCGTGCGTTGTGGGGCCTCGACCTCGACCTTGAAGCCGAGCTTGACTGCCGCCTTCAGGAACCCCTGAGAGGTCAAGTCACCGATTCGCTCCGCCTCTTTCCAGCATGCGCGCGTGGCATCGTCACCGTGGTCCCGCTGCACCGACACCAGTGGGCGCAGTGGCTTCTCCTGGAGCTGCCGCTTGGTCACCGGTGCCAGCGCCCGTACGACCGGGCCGATCCGGATGACCTTGTTCATGTAGTCGGCGCCGTGGCCGTTGAGCGCCTTGCCCCAGGCGTCGAAGGACGCCATGCCGCTGTCCTCCCAGAGCCGTTCCTCGCGGACGAGTTCGTAGGCGCCGCTGGTCATCAGCAGGTACTGCTGCTGGATCCCTTCGGTCGCCGCCTGGGCCCACGCATCGGCGTAGGTGATGGCGCCCTGGCAGTGGGCCAGACGCTCGGCCCGGTCCTGGCTCTCGGGCGCGCGGAAGACCGGGAGTTCAGGTTCGGCTGCCTGTCGCTGTGGCTGGACGGTCTGCTTCTCCGGCGCCACCCCGGTGCCCACCGCGGTCCGGCTGAACTGCTCGGCGATGCTCGTGCGTGTCCCGGCCATCAGACACCCGCCTCGATCTCGTCCAGCCGGTTCCCGGCCCCGCGAAGCCCGTGTTCCAGGGCGAAGCGGTAGAAGTCCTCGCGGGCCTGGAGCTCCACCCGGTTGTTGTTGTACTGGGTGACCACGCGGGTGGCGTTGGTGTGGACGCGGTACCGGCGGATCACCGTCCGGGCCACCGGCCAGCCGTGGCTCTCGCAGAACGCGCGGGTGCCGTCGACGTACGCCTGCCCCTCGGCCGGCGGCCAGTTGTTGATGACCACCTGGTAGGCCAGCCCACGCGGCCTGAGCACCCACTCGATCGTCTGCCACGTCGGCTCAAAGGAGTCGGGCTCGGTCAGGATCGGCACGATGACGTCGTCCGCCTGCCCCAGAAGCGCGCTCAGCAGCCGCCCGTACCGGTCGTCACCCAGGGGATCCTCACCGGCCTCGTACTGCTCCGGCGTGATCTCCGCCCACCCAGGGGTGTCCACGAAAATGTGGCTGTAGGGGAGTTTCTTGAGGAGCTGGATGTTCTCCAGATCCCCGGAGATGTCGAGGACGTCGAAGGGCTGCTCGACCAGCCGCGCCGCCCGCCACAGGGACGTCCCCTGGGGGTCGGCGGACGCGACCGCGACCGACGGACTCCCGTCGCCCCGCGGACCCGCGACATCGGCGCAGACCGCGCCCAGGTTCAGGGAGATCAAAGACTTCCCCACGCCACCCTTGCGGTTCGCGACCACATGGATCTTTGCCATCGAAGGCCTTCCGTTCGCTTCACCGGACCGCAGACGGCCCGGCTACTTCGGTGTACGAAAAGTAGTCTGTCTCATCAGCGTCGCCGAGATATGACGCCCCGCCCGAGAGCCCGTCACCCAGGGCGGGCCGTCCGCTCGTAGGCCGGCCCCAACAGGGGCCTGCCCAGGGCGGCTGCCCGCTCGTAGGTCGGCCCCAACAGGGGCGGATGCTGCCTGACCTGAGGTACGAAGGGATGATTGGTGGGGGAGATCGATGATGCCCTGGGCCGTGCGGACCAGGAGGCGTTCACCAAGGATCCGCCCAAGACGCTGAAGGGGCGGATCAACTTCCTGCTGAAGCAGCTCAAGACGACCAGGGCCGTCGCCGAGGAGCTGGGCGTCAGTCAGCGGTCGGTGGAGCGCTACCGCAAGGGCGACCGCAAGACCCCGCCCAAGGCCGTCGCGGACCGCATCGACACAGCCGTACGCGCCCGCTGGCAGCCCGTGGTGCGCGCCCGTCGGCGCAAGGAAGCCGCGATCAGCACCGGCATCACGGTGGAGACGCGGGCCCGGTTCGGCTACACCGCGCCCGTCGGCAGTACCGACGACGGCCGGATGCGCCGTCTGACCGTTCACCTTCCACCCCTCTACGCCAAGCGCCTCTTTGACGCCCGCGCAGCGGGCGCGGGCGATCAGCAGATGCGACAGATCGTTGCCGAGGGACTGCAAGAGATCTACTTCAAGGATGGCGGTACCCGCGCCCAGGGCCTGGAAGTCGAGTTCACGGACATCGACTACTTCGACGTCTCGTTCTGAACAGGGCTGTGCGCCCCCGATGACGGTCGCGCGCTGAGCCGAAGCGCGATAGTTGTCACAAAGGCAGACTTGTTGTCACCAAGATTGTCCGGGCGACCGAAGGTTTCACTCGGTATGGGAGGTCTGCACGGCCTTGCTGCACCCATCGCAAGCCTTACTGGTCCATCTGGGCTGGGGCCATTGAGCAGGGTCGGTGTGCTCCTGTTGCTCCATCCCCCGCGTCGGCCGACCGCACATCGTTTCCGTCTCGTCCCAGGTTCCACCTTGGGGGTCAGGCCATTTGACGGCATGAACGTCGCCAACGCCAACGAGTCCGGCAACGTAGTCATCACGGAAGGACGGTTTGCACTGGGATTGGGAGCTCAGAGCCGTGGCGTAGCTAGTCATGCCTTGACAGTAGGACGGAGGGCCACGACGCGCGCGGTGCGCCGGTGACAAGCAGCCTGCCTCGTTGCTGACAACCAGCGTGCTTCATGAGCCCTAAGCGATCAGCTCGCTGCGTTCCCAAGTGACACCCATCGTGCTTCGGCTCACGCGCCCTCCGATCCGGCCCTTGCCTGGTGTGAAGTACGGGGTTGGTGTCACTGGTTGGTGCGGGTTCATGTCATTGGGGTTGGGGGCCTGGTGGGGC
>NZ_JBSGZI010000118.1:2355-4963 GCF_053610945.1 Streptomyces sp. NPDC054849 | reverse complement strand
TGCTGGGGGTGGGGTTTGCCGGGGCGGTGGTGGGGATGGTGGCGGCGGCGTGGCAGGAGGTGTTGCGGTGGGATGTGGAGCGGGCTGCGGTGGGCAGGGTGGTGGGGGCGGCGGCGGGGGCGGAGTTGGCGGAGTTCGAGGACCCGCGGTTCCACGACAGGGTGGAACGCGCGGTAGCCGCGGCGACCGCGCACGCTCCCATGCTGCTGACGGTGGTGCTGTCGGGGTTGCGGGCGGTGCTGATGCTGGTGGCGGTGGCGGTGGGTCTGGTGGTGATGGCGTGGTGGCTGCTGCCGTTGCTGCTGGTGGCGGCCGGGCCGCCGACGGTGGTGGCGGTGTCCCGGCAGCGCGCTCAGTACGCGCTGGCGCGGGAGCTGTCGCAAAACCATCGGGAGCGCCGTTATCTGATGAGTCTGCTGACCGGGCGTGAGGAGGCCAAGGAGGTCCGGGCGTTCGGGCTGACGGGGCTGTTGTCAGGGCGGCTGGATGCCTTGTACCAGGATTTGGCCGGGCGGCGCGGAGCGCTCCAGCGGCGCTTTCTGGTGCGCGGGGCGTGGGCGCGGCTTGTCGGCGACGCGGTGGTCGCTTGCGGGGTTGCTGTCGTGCTGGCGTCGGTGAAGGCGGGCTGGCTGAGTACGGCGACCGCGCTGACCGCGCTGGGTGGAATGTATCTGGGGGCCCGGCAGGTGACAGGTGCCAGTGGCATGGTTTCGGCTACCGGCGCGTCACTGCTGTATCTCGCGGACCTGCGGGACTTCACCAGCAAAACAGAACCCGCCCTCTCTGTGCCATCCGTACCACCTCCACCAGGCCCCCTGGCCGGGGGCGGCGGGGAAGGAACGGCGTTCACGATGCTGGAGGCCCGGGATGTGTCGTTCACCTACCCTTCCGGCCGCCAGCCCGCCCTGCGGGAAGTGTCTGTGTGTCTGAGGGCGGGTGAGATCACCGCTCTGGTGGGGGAGAACGGTTCAGGGAAGACCACCCTGGCCAAGCTCCTGGCCGGCCTCTACCGACCCGGCACCGGCCGGATACTCCTCGACGGCGCCCCAGCCGGCCAAGACCGGCTGCGCGAGCTGAGCGCGGTCATGTTCCAGGACTACCTGCGCTACCGACTCACCGCCGCCGAGAACATCGCCCTGAGCCGCCCCGACCACCTCACTGACCGGGACCGGACGGAAGCCGCAGCACGCCTCGCGGGCATTGACGCGGTGCTACGCGCACTGCCGGAGGGCTATGACACCCGGATGGGCACGGAGTTCGCTCGCGGTGCCGAACTGTCACTGGGGCAGTGGCAGCGCATCGCACTGGCCCGCGCCTTCTTCCGCGACGCACCCCTGGTGGTCCTGGACGAACCGACCGCCGCGATCGACCCCCAGGCAGAAGCCGCCCTGTTCACCCGCCTGCGGACCCTGTTCACCGGACGCACCGTCCTGCTCATCACCCACCGCCTCGCCGCAGCGGCCACCGCCGACCACATCTACGTCCTCGACCACGGCCGCATCACCGAACACGGCACCCACCGCCAACTCATCCAGAACAACGGGCTTTACACCCGGATGTTCCACGCCCAAGCCGCCACCTACGCCCAGCGGCAGACAGAAAACCCGACGAACAATATAGGAATAGAGGATTGACACCCCAACAGATCCGGAGTATCACGAAAGGAAGCGGTTCTGTACCGAAACCCCGGAGAGGGGGGCACACATGAAAACGATCCAGGGCTGGGGAGCAAAGATCCACACCACCGCCTTCCCGGAACTCCGAGCCCGAGCATCCGATTGTTCCTGTGACGGCAACTCCCTTTCCCCGGGGTCGGTTCGTGTGCGGGTCTGCCGGTCGTCAGGGTGAGTTGGGAAGGGTGTGAGTGTTATGGGTGCCGCGTTGCTTGAGCGGGTCGGGAAGCTCGCTGATGATTTCACCGAAAAAGTGATCATCCGCAAGCCACTCCCAGTGACCGCCGACCTGGAGTCATGCGGGAAAGAATGCAGCGACGACAATGACTGCGGCGGGCTTTGCGATTCCTGCATCTTTGACCGCTGTCTCTTCTGACGCGGGTCTGACGTCTGGCGGCTTGATGTGCTGGCCGGGTTGTTGAGGCCCGGCTGGTGCGGTTAGAGGAGTGCTGGTGTTGATGGGCGCTCTGTTGGCGTGTTTCGTGGTGGGGTTGCGGGTTGCGGTTGGGGTGGTGTTTTTTCTCGCGGCGGTATCGAAGACTTCTCGCTGGGGGCGTGCTGATTTCCGCATTGCTGTGCAGGCTTTCGTTCCGGGTGTGGGCGGACGTTCTGTTGGTGTGCTTGCGGTTCTGGCGATCATCGTGGAGTGGGCGGTGGTTGTGTTGCTGGCGGTGCCGGTCCGGGGTGTGGGTGTGGCGGGGTTCGGGCTGGCGGGTGTGGCGCTTTCGGTGTTCACCGTTGTTCTTGTACTGGCGCTGAGGCGAGGTATGTCGGCGTCGTGCCGGTGTTTCGGTTCTTCCGTTCGTCCCGTGTCGGGTGTTCAGCTGGTGCGGAATCTGATGCTGATGGCACTGACTGTTTTGGGGCTGGCCGCCTGTCTTGCTGTCGACGGTGGGGGTGCCGGGGCAGCGGTTCTGTGGGTGTCGGCGGGGGCA
>NZ_JBSGZI010000118.1:0-2257 GCF_053610945.1 Streptomyces sp. NPDC054849 | reverse complement strand
GATGCTGATGGCACTGACTGTTTTGGGGCTGGCCGCCTGTCTTGCTGTCGACGGTGGGGGTGCCGGGGCAGCGGTTCTGTGGGTGTCGGCGGGGGCCGGGGTTGTGCTGGGCGCTGTTATGTCGGTGTTCGATGAGCTGGCCGGTCTGTTCTTCACCTCCTCTCCCGCGCGTTCCCGGATGACGGGGCGGGTCACGAGACGGGAGTTTCCGTGATGAGTGTGTGGGCTGTTCTCACCGTTGTCCTGACGGTGGTGAGCGTGGGTCATCTGCTGGTCACATTCGGTCTGGTGCGCCGGCTGCGTGCGCATACCGATCTTCTTGACCAGCTGGCGGGTGAGTCTGACCGGGTGCTGCCGGCCGGCACTCCCATTCCGTCGTTCACTGCCCAGACCACCGGCGGTGACACGATTACCGAGGCTGGTCTGCGGCATCCGGCGGCGGTGGCGTTGCTGGCGGTCGACTGCCCGCACTGCCGCACCAACCTGCCCGAGTTCGTGGCCTACGTCCGCGGCGGGGGCTTTCCCCGTGACGGTGTCCTGGCGGTGGTCGCGGACAGTGAGCGCACCGACGACACGGCACGCCAGGACATGCTTGACGCGCTGGGGCCTGTGGCGACCGTGGTGTGCGAGAGCGGCATGAGAGGACCTGTTGCCACGGCTTTCGACGTGCAAGGGTTCCCGGTCTTCTATCTCACCGGTCCTGACGGCACCATCGCCACCGGCCACCACGCGGTGCGAAGACTCCCCAACACCGCCCTTGCCTCAGAATCAGACCGAGGGCAGGCGGTCAGGGAATCGTGAGCGGCCCCCCGCCTTGGAGGTGAGTCCGGTCATGTTCCCGGTCACTTGCAGCAGCGAGCGCCTCAGGCTTCGCGAGCTCAGCGCCGACGACACCGACGGTCTCTTCGCGATTCTCGGGAGCCCGGAAGCCACAGCGCACCTGAGTCTCGGGACGCAGACACGCGCCGGCGTCGAAGCGATCGTCGACTGGTATATCGCTGCTGCCCGGGTCGTTGCCCGCGCCGACTACGCGTTCGCGGTGGTCACCAGACATGACGGCGGCCTGATCGGTCTCGGCCGCCTTTCCCTGGATCCCCAGAAGCCGCGCGAGGCTGTCGTCGGCCTCGTGCTGCGCCAGGATCAGTGGGGAGTCGGCTACGGCGTGGAAACCGCCCGCATGCTCCTCGCCTTCGGGTTCGAAGTCCTGGAGCTGCACCGTATCCGGGGTGAACGTTCTCCTGCCAATGAAGCGTCGGCAAGGACGATGTCCGCCACCGGGATGACCGAAGAGGGCGTCATCCGCAACCACGTCTACCAGGCTGGTGCCTGGCGCGACTCGGTCGTGCACGCCATCTACGACCGTGAATGGCAACCACAAGGCCCGGCACACCCTGAGCCAGGCCGGTCAGGACAACCGATACGCCCCCGAGCCGAGGGCGGTGCTGCGCCGTGCGCCAGCACGCACGAGTCTGACACCGGTTTCGACAAAGAGACACTCATACCCGAGCTCCGGGGGTACTCGAGCGTTTCCCCAAGGCCGGGTAGTTAGCGTTTCACGCAGAGCAACGGAGCTCGTTGGTACAGGCAGTCGACCAAGACAGCTTGTACCCGAGGAGGGGCGTTTCCCCGTGATCGTGGACACCCGCGCCCCCTCTCCTGCTGCGGGTTGGCGTCCGGTGGTGGGCCTCGGAGCGTGGAGTGTCGGGGGTGGGTAGTGGCGGAAAATCCGGGATGCTACACAGTGCATCACAGTGATGCGCGGGACCCGGCGTGCTGGTCAGGCAGTCGGGTCCAAGGTTTTCCCGAGGGTGTCCCTGTATTCTGCCATTGGTACATGCCGCATCACCCCCGGAAGGGGTAGGCTGTGTGTCCCGATGTTCCCTTTCGAGGGTGAGGGCGGAGCGCAGCGGAGCCCCCCGATTCGGGGTGGGGTTGAGTTCCTGTCAGGTGCCGGCTCGTCACCTTTCGTTCCGGGGGGTGGTGGTGGAAAATCCCGGATCCTACACAGTGCCCGCAGGTGATGGACCCTCCTCCCGTTGCCAGCGGCGGCGTAGCCGCCTGGGCGGGAGCGTTAGCGGACGCCCTGCCCGGGGAGCGCAGCGGACCGGGCCAGAGTCCCGCTTGCGGGACTCCCCCTATTCGCGCTTGCGCGAATAGGGATCCCTTTAGAATTCCGCTTGCGGAATTCAATGCCCGCGCTTGCGCGGGCATTTGGCGGAGCGTCAGCGAAGCCTTTCGCTCTTCGGCGGCTTGCCGC
>NZ_JBSGZI010000117.1:0-23162 GCF_053610945.1 Streptomyces sp. NPDC054849 | reverse complement strand
AGGATGATCCGGCACCGAAGAGCCCACGCCTGCGGCGTGGAACGACGCCGCACCCACCCCTCGAGCGCAGCCCGTTCCTCACCGGACAGGATCAAATCGGCCTTCGGCCGCCCAGTACGTGCCACAGACCAAGCTTATACATCTGAACCGAATTCCTGACTCAGAAGACTAGGGTCTGTCGTCAAAGTGATCTTGCGTGTGGATCATGGAGGGGTGATACGCCGCCATGAACTGTCCGACGCTGAATGGGAACTCGTGCAGCCGCTGCTGCCCACGCCCGCGCTGGGGCGACCACGGCTGGACGACCGGACGGTCCTGAACGGGACGAGCTGTTTGTTGCCTCGGCGGGAGGGATGTTCGCCGCGGATGGAGGATCCGGAGTTCCGGGTCACGGGCGCGAGGCCGGCGTAGGCGGCGAGGTGGCCGGAGGTGGCGAAGCCGCTGCCGTCGCCGACGTCGATGAGGATGCGGGCCGCGGTCCTGATCCCGATGCCGGGCATCGAGATCAGGACCTGGGAAAGAGGGTGGGCCTCCAGGAGTTCCTCGATCCGGGCGGCGAGGAGTTTTCGCTGGTCAAGAACGGACTGGAGCGAGCCGGCGAGGCTGGGGACGATCAGGGCGGCAGCATCGGTTCCGGGAACCACGACGGTCTGTTCGTCGAGTGCGGTGAAGATGTCCTCGAGCAGCCGCTCGGCCATCCGCGGCGCCTTGGGACGTATCAAGGTCACGAGGCGACGGCGTCCGGCTTTGCGGATCTGAGCCGGGGAGCCGAACTGGTCCAGCAACTTGAGCACGGCCGGGTGCTGGATCCGCGGGCCCAAGACCCGTTCCAGGGGTGGGTGGATCTGGGTGAGCAGGCCGCGGAGCCGGTTGGCGATCCGGGTGGACTCGCCCGCGAGATCGTCGTCGAAGCCGGCGATCATCGCGAGCTCGGCAACGGTCTCGTCCGCGGGATCGATCGTCCTCAGGGTGTGGGGTATCGCTCGGGCGGCGTCCGCGATGATGAACGCGTCGCGGGCGTGGGTTTTCGCCTCGCCGGGGTAGAGATCGGCGATCCGTCGCATCGTGAGTCCGGGCAGGTAGGCGACCTGGCATCCCGCGTCCCGGGCGACCGCCAGCGGCAGGGCCCCGATGGAAGCCGGCTGGTCGACGACCAGCAGTACCGTTCCGTGCTTGGCCCGGAGCCTGTCGAACAGCTCCCGCAGCTTCGGTTCGCTGTTGGGCAGCGGCTTGTCGAACACCTTCTTCCCCGCCCGGTTCACGGCGGTGGCGTGATGATCGCCCTTGCCGACGTCCAGGCCCAGGTAGACGTCGATGCCAGTCTCGTCCGACATGCCCTTCGCTCCCGTGCTCGCGTTCTCCCCGGCCTCACCTGCGGCATCAGCGTGCCGGCATCCACGTTACGAAGAGACTGCCCAAAGGGCGCTCCTGCCTCTAATCAGCGGTCTGCCAATGCCTCCGGCACCCGGCGACACCACCTTTTCGATCATCTCGACTGGGGGCTCAAGTCATACTGGGGCCGAAGGCCGGGAGCCTCATTGCAAGGCCACGAAGAAGGTAACGGGGGCTCCGCAGCCCGGCGCTCGGCCGGTCCCGGGGCGGCCTGACCAGCAAGATCCACCTTGCCTGCGACGGGGCCGGCCGCCCGCTCGCATTCGTGCTGACCGGCGGAAACACCAACGACTGCACCCAGTTCACCGCTCTGATGGAGGCGATACGGGTACCCCGCCCCGGTCCGGGCCGGCCGCGCATCAGGCCCGACCACGTCATCGGCGACAAGGGCTACAGCTCGAAGGCGATCCGCACCTGGCTGCGGCGCCGCGGCATCGCCCACACCATTCCCGAACGGGCCGACCAGATCGCCAACCGGGCCCGGCGGGGCCGCCTTGGCGGCCGCCCGCCGGCCTTCGACAAGCAGGTCTACAAGCGCCGCAACGTCGTGGAGCGGTGCTTCAACCGGCTCAAAGCGAGCAGCGAGATGCGATGAGCGGATGGCTGGGAATTTGAGTCTCGACGGGCTCCGTCGCATCGCTCGTCGGCGTCGCGTCCACCGGCGTCGCAACCATGGCCGATCAAGGGAGCCCAGGGCAGAGGCCCAAGATCGGATGCAGTGGGTTGGTCTGGTTGCAGTCAGCCTGCCGGGGCTCGCCGCACTGGGCGCCCTGCTGTTCACGTGGATGCAGGTAGGACAGGCCAGCAAGGAACTGCGGAGCTCAAAGCACGGACAGATCACCAGCCGGTTCAATGCGGCAGTCGGCAATCTGGGATCGCAATCCCGGGACATCCGCTTGGGCGGCATCTACTAGAGCCACTGCCTCGCGAAGTAGATCTGGTGGGGCCGAAGCGACGCTGCCCAGGAGGTATTCGGTCAGGAGTGCGGGGTGAGTGGCGTAGAGTGGTTCTACCGACGCGGGGTGGAGCAGTTCGGTAGCTCGCTGGGCTCATAATCCAGAGGTCGCAGGTTCAAATCCTGTCCCCGCTACTAACGCACCGGCCCCCTCGACCATCAGGTCGAGGGGGCCGGTCGCATTCATGGGCTGCCTGCAGCTACGGCGCCGCGGCCGCTGCGGTCACCGGGTGGTGCCGCCGTCAACCTTCGGACCTCATTCTGAAACGATCAGTCAGACGGCGGGGGCCCATATCCGTCAGCGGTTGCTTTCATGATTCGTCAGTACGAGGGCCGGTCGCCCCAACCCTATGACCCGCGACTTCAAGTTGGCGGAGGCTCAGTGCACCGTACTACCCGGCGGCGGTGCGCACCGGAGGCAGCCCCGGTGCGGGTGGGCATCGAGTTCCTGGCACAGGGCGACGGCCATCTGCTGCTCCAGGATGTCGGCGATGTCCTGGAGCGGCTCGGTGAGAATCTGGGCGGTGACGCGGATGACGGCGCCGGCGACGCCCTCGGCCGCGGCGGGGCCGGACTGCTCGTGCCAGCACCGCAGAGTGCCCACGGTCTTCTCGGATGGGTGCGGAAATCCGGTCAGGAGCCGGCGAAGAGAATCTCGCTGCCGATGATCCCGGCCAGCACGGCGACGACGACCACGGCGACCGCCCGCCACCCCGACATCCAACGGAAAAGCCGATCCGCCCGTTCCGCCCGGTCCGTCTGGCGGACGATGCGCGACTCCGCCCGCGGGTCCGGCGCCCAGTCGGCCGGGCGCCGCTCTTGCAGGAGGGACCGAAGCCCGGCGACTTCGAGGTCCAGGGCCGACAGCTCCCTGTCGTCCACGCAGGAGGACGCGCCGGCCGTCGGATCGGTAGGCGTACACGACGGTCTCGGGTACGACCGGCGCGGGCCTGGACACGGTGCGGATGTCGTGAATACCGTCCCAGGGGAGCCGGCGCACGTAGCACCAGGTGCCTGCGGCGATGCCCTGCTGGTCGACGGTGGTGAAGCTGCGCGACCTGGTGGGCGGCTGCGCCGAAGCCGTCGATCGCGGGGACGTTGAGGGTGCCAGCTCGCAGGCCCCGTTCCTGGCCGCCTCCGGTCTGTTGGGCGGCGAAGAAAGTTCCGCCGCGCACGTAGAGGGCGCCGATGCCCTTGGGCCCGTAGAGCTTGTGGGCGGAGAGGGAGGCGAGGTCGACGCCGAGGTCGTCGGCGTCGAAGAGGCCGTATCCGGCGCTTTGGGCGGCGTCGGTGTGCAGGAGGATCCCGCGGTGGGCGGTGAGCTGGGAGATGGCGGCGATGCGCTGCAGGGTGCCGATCTCGTTGTTGGCGTGCACGACGGAGACGAGGACGGAGGCCGGGGTGAGTGCGGCGGCGATGTCGCTGGGATGGACGCGTCCGTGCTGGTCGACGGCAACGTGGGTGCAGGTGTAGCCGTGGTGGTCGACGAGGCGCTGGACGGCGGCGAGGACGGCTTTGTGCTCGATCGCGGTGGTGACGATGTGGCCGCCGTGCGGCCGCTTGGCGAGTGCTCCGCCGACGATGGCGAGGTGGTTGGCCTCGGTAATGCCGATCCCGAATTCTCCTCAGAGCCACTCTTCGCCCCAGTTGGTTCACGGAAGAACCAACTGGGGAACGTGGGGAGCGAGTGCGGGCGTGACGTGGCTGCTCTTCGACGGGTGTCAGAGCTGTGGGGGATGATCGGGCCATGCTTCAAGCGAGAGACGAGCACGGTCGTCAGGTGAGGAATCCGGGGCCCACGGCCTTGAGTCGGATGGTGGCGAACCTCGGCCGGGGCAACGCCTTCGTGATCGTCGAGCGAGTCGACGATGAGGCGGCCGGTGATTGGTATGTGCAGGTGTGGCTGAGGGATGACAACACCTATCAGCTGGAGTTCCGTGACGGGACGGCGGCAGAGCACTACCAGACCCGGACGATCTCCCAGGAAAAGGTGATCGTCGCCCTGAGCGGCTGGGCCAAGGGGCGCCCGGATTGGAAGGACGCCTTCATGTGGAACAACATCAGCGCCTCGTTCGGAAACGCCGGCTGACCCTGCCGCCGCCTGGGGCCGACAAGGTCAGTGACGTGCGGTCGCTGAGCATGGTGACGACCGCGATCCCACGGCTGGCCGGCCCCGCAGCGTGGGTCCCGACGACCAAGTCGAGGAGCGGGCTCCGGGGCGGCCCTCGCAGATGCCGAAGCGATCGTGGATGGCGGTGCTGCGCGGCACGCTGAAGGAGTTCAAGGACGACGAGCTCACCGACCGGGCCTCAGGGCTGGACTACTACGGGGTGCTGGCTCTCTTCCCCGCCCTCCTGGTGCTCGTGTCCCTGCTCGGCATCGCAGGCGAGTCGGCCACCAAGCAGGTCCTGGACAACCTACAGAAGCTGACACCCGGCTCTGCGCGCGATGTCATCAGCAACGCGGTCCAGCAGCTCCAGGGCAACGCAGGCATCGGATCCCTCCTGGCCCTCGTGGGCTTGGCCGTCGCGATCTGGTCCGCCTCCGGCTACGTCGCCGCGTTCATCCGCACCTCCAACGCCGTCTACGACATGCCCGAGGGCCGCCCGGTGTGGAAGGTCCTGCCGCTCCGCCTGGCGTTGACGATCACACGGTTGATCCTGGCCGTTGCCAGTGCACTGATCGTGGTCTTCACCGGCAGCCTCGCCCAGCAGGCCGGCGCCGCCCTCGGCATCGGTGACACGGCGATGACGGTGTGGTCGATCGCGAAGTGGCCGGTCCTGGTCCTGCTCGTCACGACCATGATCGCGATCCTGTACTGGGCAGCGCCGAACGCCAAGGGCCGCGGCTTCAAGTGGATCACCCCCGGCAGCTTCCTGGCACTGGTGATCTGGATGATCGCCCCGGCCGGCTTCGCGTTCTACGTCGCGAACTTCGGCTCCTACAACAAGACGTACGGCACCCTCGCCGGCGTCATCATCTTCCTCGTGTGGCTGTGGATCACCAACCTGGCCATCCTCCTGGGCCTGGAGTTCGACGCCGAGATGGCCCGCCAGCGCGCCATTGCCGGCGGCCACCCCGAAGATGAGGAGCCAGCCCTACGTTGAACCACGGAACACGCGGAAGTGGAGCGAAGAAGACCGCCGCCGTGTGAAATGAGCAGCGCGTGGAACAGCTGCGGACGGGAAAGCGGCCAAGCATGGGAATCCTGGCCGAGATCCACAACGATGATCATGCACTGGCCCGACGGATGGCTGCCTGGGACTCGGCGTGGGCTCGCCGGCTCCTTCCGCCGGTCGAGGAAGCAGCCGAGCACACGAAGCTGTGGTGGGCGGCAGCCCTGGTCATGTCTACCGGGGGCGGATGGAGGGGCCGGAAGGCCGCGGCCGCCGGTATCGGGAGCATGGCGGTGGCGGAGCTGCTGTCCAATGGGGTCGCGAAACAGCTCGTGGAGCGGCGTCGGCCGCCGAAGGAGTGGATCCCGCACGACGACGTCGAGGACCGGCCCGACAGCTCCTCCTTCCCCTCCGGGCACACCGCCGCCGCCGTCGCCTTCACCGCCGCAGTCGCGCCTTCCTGGCCTTGGGTGGGTGCAGCCTGCGCGGTACCGACGGTGATGGTGGCGATCGAGCGGGTCCACAGCGGCGCGCACTACCCCTCCGACGTCGCCGCCGGCGCAGCCATCGGCCTGACCGCAGCCGCGCTCGTCCGGGCAACGCCCCGCCTGCTCATCCGCGCCTGGAGATGACCCGACTCGCAGGCGGGTGACCGGCTGCTCGCGGGGTAGGCGCGCCGTGACACCAGCGTGCACATTTCAAACAGGGAGGGGTCTGCCATGGCGGCTCGTTTCGAGGTCCGGCACCAGACCGGTAAGGGCTATCACTTCGTTCTGATCGCAACGAACGGGCAGGTCATCGCGACCAGCGAGCACTACGAGAGCCACCGGTCCTGCCTGGACGGCATCGACTCCGTCAAACGCAACGCCGACGCCCCCATCCAGGACACCACCGGTGCCAATTCGGGCCGCTGATCGGCGCGGCGCTGCACAGGCGACACGAATGGCGGCCATCGTGCAGCCATCGCGCCATAACGCACCGAGCATGCGGAGAAGGAAGGTGAAGAGTAGATGAGCGCCGTTGGACGGCACCCGAACCACGGCAGTCCCGAGGAATCGGTGGGCGACCTCGTATCGCGCGCGTCGCAGCAGATTTCGGAGCTGGTCCGTGAAGAGATGCAGCTGGCCCGGGCGGAGATGACGCAGAAGGGCAAACGCTTCGGGGTGGGCGGCGGCCTGTTCGGCGGGGCCGGCCTGGTCGGCATCCTCGCCGCGCAGGCGCTGCTCGGCGCCGTGATCGCAGCCCTCGCCCTGCTCCTCCTGCCGGTCTGGGCGTCGGCTCTGATCATCGCCGCCCTGCTGGCGGCCGTCGCGGCAGTGATGGCCGCTGCCGGGAAGAAGCAGGTCGCCAAGGCCGGCACCCCCGCGCCCGAGCAGGCCATCGACAGCGTCAAGGCCGACGTGGCCGAGATCAAGGAGGCAGCACACCGATGAGCACCCCCTCCCAGGGCGACAAGGACTCCGGACCCACTACCGAGGAACTGCGCGAGCAGGTCGAGCACACCCGCGAGGAACTCGGACAGACCGTGGAGGCGCTGGCGGCCAAGGCCGACGTCAAGGCGCAGGCCAAGGAGAAGGCGGCCGAGATCAAGGAGCAGGCCGCCGAGAAGGCCACCCTGGTGACCGATCAGCTCCGGGAGAAGGCGGCGCACGCCGCTCAATTGGTCAAGGACAAGACCCCGGAGCCGGTCCGCGAAAAGGCCGAGTCGGCCGCGACCATGGCGGAGGCCAACCGCACCCCGCTGATCGCCGCGGCCGTCGCGTTCGTCGTCTTCCTGCTCCTGCGCCGCAGCCGGAGGTGCCGATGAAGGCATCCAAGATCGCCTACAAGCCGGTCGGCCTGGCGCTCGGTGCCGCGAGCGGCATGATCGCCGGCGCGGCGTTCAAGCAGGCGTGGAAGATGATCGGCCACGAAGATGATGCCCCCGACGCCACCGACGAGCACCGCACCTGGCAGGAAGTCCTCATCGCCGCAGCCCTGCAAGGCGCGATCTTCGCGGTCGTCAAGGCCGCCGTCGACCGGGCCGGTGCCGCCACCACCCGGCGTCTGACCGGCACTTGGCCCGGCTGAACCGACCAAAGGCGGCGCCCGCCTCGCCCTGAGGACCGGCGCCGCCAGAGCAGAAATCATGGAGGAAGTCGTGGCCGCGCACCCCGGGCTGCACACCCTCGCAGCCGCCGCCCTCACCGCCGCCGTGCTCCTCGCCCGCTGGTGGGCAACCCGCGCGGTTCGCGACGCACACGGTGCCAGCGCCGCCAAAGCACCCTGGCGACGCGCAGCGCCCTCACCGGCCAGCGAGGAGTCTGCCCCCGACCGCGCGGCCGGGCTGCATGCCTCGTTCCGGGATCCGGCCCTGAGGGAAACCGACGCTCACCTTGAGCAGTACTGGAACAAGCTCACGTCCCTGTACCCGCACCGCGACGGCGAGCGCCGGCACAAGTAGAAACCGGGCCTCACCGTGCAGTCGTCCGTTATCGAGTCCCGCTGGCTGGCAGTGCGTCACCCTGCTCGTGCGGTCATCCGCAGGGCGGGTATCCGTCGCTGCTCGGGGCACACGAGACCTCATGCACGGACAACACGCGCGTCCCTCGAGCACTCTGTTCGGCCCGGTTCCCACCGCCACGACATCGTCGCAAAGCGGCGCCAAGCACTCACGCCGCGGCCGGATTACCGGCCGCCTGCGCCGCCGGATCCTCGCATACCGGGCAATCGAGTTTCTGTCCACACATGTCCCGGACCACTCCGGGCCCGGCGAGGAGTGCCTGCTCCTCGTCCATGTCCGCCAGGTCGTCGGCCAGGTCCACTATCGGATCTGCACCGGCTGCGCCCAGGGTGTCATCACCGGCATCGCTATCGACGAACGCTTCCACAGCACCGGGCTGGGCACCCGGGCGCTTTCGCACCTGCGGTCCCGCCACCCGGGCCTCGCCTGGCGCAGCACGCTGAGCATGCGCACCACACGTGATCTGCTGCGCCGAATGCGCATTCCCACGATCACCGCTGTTCCGCCCTGCCCCCACGCACACCGGCCGCTGTCTGACCCGACACTCGCCAGCAGCTGACAATGGGCCGATCAGCAGTCACATCTCGCGGTAGGAGATGCGCCCCCTCGCGCCGGCCCTACCCGCAAAGATGACCTCCGGCAGACCAAACGCGGAATTCTACAGTGATCGGTGTGCGTGATGACCAACGGCTCCTCGAGGAGATGCGCCGTGTGCTGGCCCAGGCAGGGTTCGACGAACCAAACGCCGCGGGCGGCCTGAGCCTGCAGGTGAAGGAGAACGAGGGGCGCTGCTGGGATGGCGCTCGAAGGGGATCTTGCGTGCCGTCGCCCACGTTCACGGTCACCAGGAAGATCTGCGTACGGCACTGCCCGGCCTGCACCAGGCCCTGGACAGTGCCCTGTCGGGCGATCCTGGAAGCGGCCGGCTTCCGGACCAGGGTCGTCGAACCCGGCTGGCTGCTGGTGGCCCGAGCCGACCGAAGCGCAGCGGAGCCCGAGGCCGGCGAGGCCACCTCCCGGCCGCGCTTTCAGGTGAGACAGGGCGAACGCTGACAAGAATCCGACCACGGTGACCAGTCCCGTCAGCAGGTGCACCTTGCTGTATGCCTCGGGAATCATGGTCTCGGCGATCATCGCGAGGATCGCCCCGCCCGCCACGGCCGTGATGACCGCCATCACCTCTTCGGACGCGCCGCCCAGCAGCGCGTACCCAGCCAGTGCAGCCAAGCCACTGATGACGGCGATGCCTCCCCACAGAGCGAACACGTACCTGCGGCTGCGCCCGGCGCTGCGCATCCCGGCGGCGCTGGCGAGGCCCTCGGGGAGGTTGCTGATGAACACCGCCCCTACCGTCGCCACCCCCAGCTGCCCGCCGCCCAGCAGGCTGGTGCCGATGACGACGGATTCCGGGATCCCGTCCAGCAACGCCCCTAGGGCGATGGCGTTGCCCGAGCCGGGAGACTCGGTCTCGGAGGGCTGCTGCTCCCCGGAGCGTCCCCGGGTGCAAGCGACCGTCCAGCCAACGGTTCAGCTGCCTTCCGGTGCGGCCCCGATCCGGACTACAGCCGGGCGTTCAGCGCGCCTCGTACCGGCTAGGGGGAGCGCCGGGCCAGGAGGGGGCCCGCAGGCCCGGAGCCTTCGGGTGACGGGAGCGAGGAATTGATCAACGTGGACGTCCGGCACTGCGGCAGCTCGGTCTTGGTGAGCGCCGACGGGGAGCTCGACGAGAACGCGGGCGAGCTGCTCCAACAGGCGCTGCGCCACGTCACCGTCAACGAGCGGGACCTTCTAGTGGACCTGCACGGCGTCGCGGCTATGGACGGCGCCGGCCTTTCCCACCTCCTGGACCTGCACCGACGGGCGGAGGGCCTGGGTCTGAGGCTCGTGGTCACTGGCTGGCAGCCCCAGCCGCAGCACAGCATGGCCCAAGTGGCCGGCATCCCGGGGCCACGTGCGCCGACAGCTCCAGGACGATCCCCAACAGCTGGGCTGCGGACCCGCGGCCGTCCTGCATGCCGTGGCGGACATGGTCGTCGACCGCTACGTCGAGGTCGCCGACGCATTCGCCGGCGACGTCGACTCCTTGGAAGCCGAGGTCTTCTCCCCCGACCGTCCGGTAGACGCCGGGCGGATCTATCAGCTCAAGCGCGAGCTCCTCGAATTCAAGCGCGCCGTCATGCCGCTCGCCGGTGCCCTGCAGCGCCTCAGTGAAGGCGCCGTCCCCGGGATCCCGTCGAAGGTCGCCACGTACTTTCGGGACGTGGCCGACCACCACCAGCGGGTCAGCGAACAGATCCTGTCCTTCGACGAACTCGTCTCCGGCATGCTCAGCGCCAGCATCGCCCAGCTCGGCGTCCAGCAGAACGCCGACATGCGCCGCATCAGCGCCTGGGCCTCACTCATCGCCGCCCCCACCATGATCGTCGGCGTCTACGGCATGAACTTTGAGCACATGCCCGAGCTCAGATCTCCCTACGGCTACCCAGCCGTCTGGCTGTTCATGGCGATCGTGTGCACGGTCATCTACCGCGCGCTACGCCGCAACAAGTGGCTATAGGCAGTACCTCTACGAACCCCACCCCGCCCCATCGCCTTGACCGAACCCATAGAGGCGCCCCCCGTCGAACGCACGCACATCTATGTCGGCCGGAGCCAGACGAGGGCAAGCAGGGCACGGCAGGCGACTCCTGGGCGATAAGATTGTTCGGTTTGCGGCCTGGTCCAGGAGGGCGCCAGGCGTGGGCGCGGGGCCCGGTTCATGTGTCGACGGGGAGGAGCGTGAGGCAGTGGTGATCACACAGGACGGCAGGGAGCGGCCGGTCCAGGAGCTGGGGCATGGTGATCATGTGTGCCTGGCGTTCGCCGACGACGCCGAGCAGCGCCGGGTCCTCACGGCATACCTGCATGAAGGGCTTGCCCGCGGGGAGCGTGTGCTGTATTTCGCCGAGCGGCAGGATCCTGCCATGGTGCTGGGATGGCTGCGGCCGGCTGGCGCGGAGGTGGACACCGCTGTAGCGCGGGGTCAGTTGCGGGTGACCACTGCCGACGACAGCTATCTGGCATCGGGCCGTTTCGACGCCGAAACCATGGTCGCCACCTTGCGGCAGGAGGTGACCGACAGTCTCGAGGCCGGTTATACGGGCCTGCGTGTCAGCGGGGAGATGAGCTGGGGCCTGCGCGACGTCCCCGGAGTCGACCAGCTCGCCGAGTACGAGGCGAAGCTCAACACGGTGTTCACCGGCCAGCGCGCGTCGGCGGTCTGCCAGTACGACGCCCGCCTGTTCGCTCCGGATCAGCTGGACGCCTTCGACCGGTGCCACCCCGGCACGGTGGAGGCACAGCCCCTCCACAGCGACGGTGTGCTGCACATCCTGCCTGCGTTCGAGGAAGGTGAACGCGTGCTGCGCATGGCCGGCACCGTGGACTATCGCACCACCGGTGCGCTGGCCACGGCTCTGGAGACGGTTCTGGGATGGTCAGGGGATGTGCGCGTGGACATGGGCGCGCTGGAGTTCATCGACCTGGCGGGTCTGCGGGCCCTGGCGCACACCGCCGGGCAGCTGACACGGGGCCGGCATCTGCGGGTGACAGGGCTGGCGCCGATGCTGTGCCACGTGATCAGCGTGGCAGGTTTCGACCAGCAGGACGCCTTGGTCGTCATCCCCTCGGAGGTCCGGGCATGAACACTGTGATCGACATGCACGGCAAGCAGCCCGGTCAGGCTCCGCGCCTGGTGCACCAAGGCCTGGTCTACGGATCGGATGAGGCCTTCCTCACCGCCACCGTCCCGTTCTGCCTGGACGGTCTGGAACAGGACGAGGCGGTCCTGGCCGTCACCACACCGGCCAACATCGACCTGCTGCGTCAACAGCTGGGCAGCGCCGCCAAGAGTGTGGAGTTCATCGGGGCCGACGACTGGTACCAGGCACCGGGACGGACCCTGGCCGCCTATTACCGCTACGTCGACGAGCGGACCGCAAGCGGCCGTCACCAGCAGGTACGGGTGATCGGTGAACCGGTCTGGCACGGCCGGGACGTGCTGGAGACCGACGAGTGGACCCGGTACGAGTCGGTCATCAATGTCGCGTTCGCCGACTGCCCGGCCTGGATCGTGTGCCCCTACGACACCCGTGCCCTGCCCGAGACCGTGGTGGCCGACGCCCGGCGCACCCATCCGCAGCTGGTGACCGGCCCCGCCGCCGAGTCCAGCAGTCAC
This sequence comes from Streptomyces sp. NPDC054849, assembly GCF_053610945.1. Lineage (NCBI taxonomy): Bacteria > Bacillati > Actinomycetota > Actinomycetes > Kitasatosporales > Streptomycetaceae > Streptomyces > Streptomyces sp. NPDC054849. Next base: position 10,980 of record NZ_JBSGZI010000117.1, on the reverse strand, counting down.
TACGCCGATCCTCTGGGCGGTACCTGGGGTCGGGAGCTGTCACCGGCTCCCGCGGACGGAAAGGCCGTGATGCGCTTCGACGCCGACCTGACCGCTGTGCGGTCCTTCGTGAACGGCACGGCCCTGTCGCTGGGGATGTCCCGGGACGCGGCGGACCGTCTGGTCTTCGCCGCCAACGAGGTGGCCACCAATGCCATTCAGCACGGTGGCGGCGCCGGGGAGATCACCGTGTGGCGTACCAGGCACAAGGTCATCTGCGACGTCAAGGATCTCGGCGGTGCCGGTGGTCCTGCCGAGGCCGGCTGGGTCCTGGGCTACCTGCCACCGGACCCCAAGCGGCCGCACGGCCACGGTCTGTGGACCGTCCGGCAGCTGTGCGACCTGGCGGAGGTACACACCGGCGACCGGGGCACCACCGTCCGCCTGCACCTGAACCTCGTCTGAACCCTCTCTCCCGCCCGGGGCCGGGCTCGTGGCGAAAGCCCGGCCCTCCGCCGGCACCGGTGCCCCGCGGAGCGGGCCCGCCGCCCGAAGATTTGGATCAGCCGCGCGTAGGCCGAATGCGCGTTGACGTCTTGGGTGTCGCCGCGGAGGGTATGCCGAACGGATCCGGCAGCGTGCGGCTGGATCTGCGGGGGGATGAGGGAACCGGGCATGAGCCGTCCCTGCCCCAGGACAGGAGGGGATGGACAGGGACCAGCCCGGCCTGCGCTTCATGCGGGCAGGGAGTCTCGGCTGCTCGGGCGGTTTCGACCTCAGCCGCCGACGGGGCCGGTGGTGTGCAAGCGGCGACCACATCCACCCCAACGAGGCCGGCTACCAGCGCATGGCCCAAGCCATCCCCCTCACCAGACTCTGACAAGCAACGCCGGACCCGGTCGCAGCCACGAGCATGCTGCACCGTCAGGGGTGCGGTGATCCGGCCCTGTCGCTTACGGGGGCACCGTCGTCCGGGGCCGCTGGGCGGGGGAAGAAGAGGTCTTCGAGCGCGTCTGCAGCAAAGAGGAAGGCCATCATCACGACCGGTAGAAGCAGGCCAAACAGGATCACAGAACCTCCCAGCAGGTCGGTCTGCGGGCTTCGCGGCCCGGCTCTCAGGATGGGGCCGAATGGCGGAACGCGCACGGTGACCCCGCCCGGCCACTGCCGGGGGCCGCGCTCGATGTGCCGGAGCACGCCTTCGGCTGGGTCGGACACGTGCAGCTACCGGACGGCCGGCCAGCGACATCGACAAGGCCGCGGCCGCGGCCGCCATCGAGGACGCGTATGACCGGCTGCCCGGGGCGGTCGGGGTCGAATCCGGCGGCAGCGGTGCGGAAATCCGGGTCTACGAGCGGCCCTCCGCCGCCCGGCACCACCGGCTCAGCTTGCCGCCGGGTTCGAGGCGATGGAGACGGCCCGGACGAATAGGGGCCGCATCCACGTGCTGTCTGGTTCGTTGATCACGGGGTGCGGTGGCGTACAGGGCGCACGGCCGTCAAGTATTTGAAAGCAGGCGTGATGGCTTTGACGGACACCTCGCCTGACGGCGGCGCGGGGCGCAGTGTGGTGCTCACGGGGGCCACGGGCGGTATCGGTGCTGCGACGGTGTTGCGGTTGGCCGGCTCGGGCTGGGACGTGATCGCTACCGCGCGAAGCCAGGAGAAGGCGGATGTTCTGGTCGCGGCTGCCGCCCGGCGGGGGCTCGAGCTTCGGACCGTGGTGCTGGATGTGGCGGACCCCCTCTCCTGCCAGGAGGCGATGGCCCGGGTCGAGGAGATGACGGGAGGCGGTGCGTGGGCGGTGGTGAACAACGCCGGTGTGCCGCAGGCCGGCTGTGTGGAGGATGTGCATGATGAACAGGCGCGTCATCTGCTGGAAGTGAACCTTCTGGGTGCCATGCGGATCTGTCGGCTCGCACTGCCGGCAATGCGCCGTCGGGGCGGCGGGCGGATCGTGAACGTGTCCTCCGGCTTGGGGCGGGTGCCGTGGCCGTTGGGCGGCTGGTACAGCGCAAGCAAGCACGCACTGAGTGCGATCACCCACTGCCTGCGGGTGGAGACGGCACACGCCGGGGTGCGGGTGTCCTTGGTCGAGCCCGGAGCTTTCGCTACCGCGATGCTGGAGAGGGCGGTCGCCGACCTCACCGGCGCCGACCACCGGAGTGGCGGGGCCGGCTATGTCCGCTCGCGTGAGCTGTTCAGCCTCGTCAACCAGCGCGTCCCCGGGCCCGAACCGGTGGCCAAGGTTATCGACACCGCCTTGTCCGCTCGGCGCCCCAGGGCCCGTTACACCGTCGGCCTCGACGCCCGCTTTCTCATCCCGCTCCACACCATGACACCGCTGTGGCTCTCCGACCGGGTCAAACACGCCGTTACCGGCCTGCCCCGCACGGCGCAAGGCTCGGCCGCCGCGTCCCTGGAGGTGACGGCATGAGCACCTACAGCCAGATCACGCAGGTCGCCGTCCACCTGCCCCCCGGACGGCAGACATCCACGGTGATCGAGGACCGGCTGCGCGCGCACAACCCGGCCCTGAGCATTCCCCCAGGACTGCTGCGCCGGATGTACGGGCTCCAGGAGCGTGTCGTCGCTGACGAGGGCGTCCTGCCCTCCGACCTCGCCTCCCAGGCCGCCCTGAAGGCCCTGGCTCAGGCCGGGCTGGAACCCGGCGACGTCGATCTGCTGCTGTTCGCCTCCGTCAGCGCCGACGTCCAAGAGCCCGCCAACGCTCATGTGGTGGCCGCGAAAACAGGTTTGAGCTGTCCGGTCTTCGACATTGGCAACGCCTGTAACAGTGTCCTGAACGCACTCGAAGTCGCCGATGCCCTCATCCGCTGCGACCGCTATCGGCGAGTCCTGGTGGCCTGCGGAGAAACCTTGAGTCGGCTCAGCCGCTGGTCCATGGCCGACCCGAAGGAGATGCGGACCGCGTTGGCCTCCATGACCGGCGGAGACATGGGCGCGGCCCTCCTGGTCGAAGCCAGTACGGAACCCGGAATCATCGCCAGCACCTTCATGGCGAACTCCACGGGCTGGCCCGCCGCGACCCTGTTCAACCCCTACCAGGCTTCCAACCGGCCCCAGGGCCTGGACATCAACTCCGAGCAGCTCCTGGCCTCCTTCCTCGGTATGGACGCCCGAGCAGCCCAGTGGCTGAAGGAGCACGACACCGATCCCGGCGAACTCAGCCTCGTCTGCCTCCACCAGCCCTCCGTCCCGTTCGTTCGCGCCATCTCCGAACGCCTCGGCGTCCGGCTCGACACGGTCGTGCAGACATTCCCCCGCACGGGCAACATGGCCGCCGCCACCCTGCCCCTGCAACTCGCTCTCGCAGGCGAACAAGACCGCCTGCACGACGGCATGAAGATCGCCCTGTTCGGGCTGGCCAGCGGTGCCAGCGGCGGCGTGATGCTGATCAACTGGACAGTCTAGGAGGAAAGCCGTCTGAGCCTGGCCTCACGACCTTCCCCGCCGCCGCGCCGGCTCGTCCAAGAGGGCGCTGAGCCAGGCGTCGAGCGCGAGGGCCAGTTCACGGGCCCTGCCCCCGTCCGGAGCGTCGCCGCCGCCTGGGCACCGGTCGGCCCGGGGACGCTTGAGGTGAACGCCGCCCGAAACAGGTCCGCTGCACTGCCCTCAGCCGGCCGCCGCCACCGGACGCCCTCGAGGCCGGTCGCCGCCACCGGACGCCCTCGAGCTGCCCGCAACGGCGAGGGCAACTCCTACAGATGCCGAACATTCGAGAAAGGAAGTCCCATGCCTGATCAAACCTACACAGAATCCGACAACAGTCGAATTTTTTCTCTCATCAGCGAACAGGCGGGTGTCCCCATCAACCGACTTCGACCCGAAAACACCTTCGCCGAGTTGGGACTGGATTCCATCGCTCTTATTGAACTCATGGTGACGCTCGAAAATGCCGAAGGAGTACAGCTTCCCGATGAGCTGTTCGGCGTCACACCATCAACCTCATTGGCCCAGGCGAGCCGCACCATCACGGATGCACTGAAGGCGGCAAGTCCCCAGCCGACCACCACAAAGCGTCCACGCCAAGCCTGACAAAAAGCGTCATGCACAGCCTGGAGGGTTGCCTTGCGCACTGAAGACATCGCTGTCACCGGCTTGGGACTGGTGACTCCAGCTGGGCTGGATGCCGAAACCGTATGGAATACCTTGGGCGCCGGCCGGTCGCTGGCAGCCGCCGACCATGTCCTGACAGGCCTTCCGGTCTCCTTCTCCTGTCGCGTCGACGAGTTGGACGCCGACAGCGAACTCGGCCGACAGCAAGCACGACGCACCGACCGCTTCACTCACATGGCTGTGGCCGCGGCCCGACGGGCCGCGGCCGATGCCGGGCTGGACCCGTCCTGCTGGCGCGGTGAACGCGTCGGCATCATTCTCGGTGTGGGCAGCAACAGCCTGGACACCTACACCAGGGAGTTCTCTCATCTGGCCGCAGGGCGACCAACGGCCGTCTCCCCGGTGGCCGTGCCCCGGAGCGTGCCCAACGCCGTCGCCGCGGAGGTCGCGCGGGACCTGGGCGCGAGAGGGCCGAGTTTCACCGTCTCCAGTGCCTGCGCTTCCGGAGCGACAGCCCTGGGCGTGGCCCGCGATCTGCTGTCGGCCAATACCGTCGACGTCGTCCTGGCGGGAGGCAGCGAATCGGCCCGGTCCCCGATGACTGCCACCTGCTTTGCCCAGATGCGTGCCTTGTCTCGCCGAACACAGAGCCCTGAGTGCGCCTCGCGCCCGTTCGACATCGAGCGCGACGGCTTCGTACTCGGCGAAGGGGCAGGCATCCTGGTACTGGAACGCGCTGGCCCGGCGCGACGCCGCGGGGCCACCATCCGCGCCCTGTTGCGGGGCTATGCAGCAACATCGGATGCCTACAGCTCCACCGCTCCCCGCCCTGACGGCATCAGCGCCGAACAAGCGGTCCGATCGGCCCTGGCGGACGCCGGCTGCACCTTGAAAGACATCGGGCACATCAGCGCGCACGGCACCTCCACACCTGTCGGAGACGCAGCAGAGGCGCAGTTGCTCCGCCGGCTGTACGACGCTGCTACGCCCCCAGTCACAGCGATCAAAAGCGTCCTGGGGCACGCCTTGGGAGCAGCGGCCGCTATTGAGGCGGCCGTGACTGTGCTGTCGTTGGAACGCCAGGCAGTTCCGCCCACAGCCAACCTTGTGGAACAGGACCCGGGCCGGGACATCGACATCGTCACCGGACGCCCGCGCAGTGTGCCGATAAACCTCGCAATGTCTACCTCATTCGGATTCGGCGGGCACAACGCTGTCTTGATCTTTAGCACCCCCTGAACTGTCGCGAGGGAACTGTCAACGGGAATTGCTGGGCAGCTCATGCACGGTGGCGGGCTCGCCGCGGGTGATCTTCGCGCCCTGGACGGACTTCTCCAGCATGGCCATGAGATCAACGACCTCAACCGAGGCAGACGCCGTCTCCTGACGAGCTCGTGCATGGTTGGCGGTGCGACGCTGGATCGTGATGCCTGACCATGTACGGGTGGTGGGGAACGGGACTCGTGCAGCGATCGTCAGCGATCAGAGGGTCACAGGGCTTTCAGCCGTCGTGATCGCCGAACTTGTCGCCGAGGTAGTCCGTTACGGCACCAGCGGCACCAGGCGAGACTGGAGTCCAGGCCGCGAAAGCGGGCTGTCGGCGCCGGCGCGAAGCACAAGCTGGCCTTCATCGACGGCTCCTGGCCACGCTCGTCCACCTTCGCCACGCAACCACTCACGACGTGCTGGCCTGCTGGTTCGGCGTCGATCGCTCCACGATCACCCGGGCGATCGGCGAGGTGCGGCCATTCCTGGCTGAGCGCGGCTGCACCATCGCCCCAGGCGTCCGGCTCCGCACCCTCGCCGAGGTCATCGACCACCTCGGAGCCAGCGGACAGACCGGGATCATCGACGGCACCGAAATCCGCGCCGGGCGGCCCGCCGCGGAACGCAAGGACCGAGACACGTTCATCTCCGGCAAGAACAAACAGAACGCCGTCAAATCGATGGTCCTCACCGACGCCGCCGGCAGACTCCTGTTCTGCAGTCCCGCCCAGCCCGCAAGCTGTGCCGACATTACCCACACCCGGCAGTTAGGCCTGGTCAAGCAACTGGCCAACGGCCCCTTTGTGGAGATCCTCGCCGACGCCGACTACCAGGGCCTGGGGGCCCCGACCGGCGGGCGCGTCGTGACACCGCCTCACCGCTTCAGGCCGCAGGGCGGGCGGCGGCGAGTTCGTTGATGTCGGCCGTCTCCAGCACGCCACGCCGGGAGCCGTGGCGGGTGGCCCGGAGCATGGCCTGGCCCAGTTTCAGACTCGTGCACCTATGAAACAGCGGGGCTGGGCAGGCGGGCGTCGATCCGCTGCCGCGGAGGCCGTCGCGCCGCAGCCGGCGGAGTCGGGCTCAGGTGGCGAGGCGCCGCACCAGGTTGACGAGAGCTTCGCGCTGGGCGTCCTCGCCCGCGTTGGCGGCGGCAGGGACCAGCATGCGGGCGAGCTGGGGCATGGTGAACCAGGATGCGACCAGCGAGATGACTGCATGCACCAGCTGGCCCGGGGGGATGTTCTGGGTCAGGGTGCCGGCCTCCTGAGCCTTGGCCAGGGCGGCCACCTTTTCGATGTAGTGCTCGGTGCGCTCTGCCTCGGCCACCACGGGGCCCCGGCTCTGCAGGCCCTCCCAAGCCAGCAGGCGTACGAAGTGCGGGTGCTGGCGGTGGTAGTCGAAGAGCCGGCCCGCGTAGTCGCCGAGGTCGGCGCCCTGGTCGATGCCCTGGTCAGCGGTCAGCGGAACGGCGGCCGCGATCTTTCGCAGCTCGGACTCCAGTACCGCGCCGAACAGCTTCTCCTTGTTGCCGAAATACTGATAGATCCGCTCCTTGTTGACGCCCGCCCGGGTGGCGACCCGGGCGACGCGGGCCCCTTCGAGGCCGTGCTCGGCGAATTCGTCGACCGCGGCGTCGAGCAGGAGCTGTTTGGTGCGCGCTGTGTCCCAAACCATGCTCCGATGCTACCCCACTTCCAACCGTACGGTTGGATAATGGCGCATCCGTATGCCAGACTCCAACTAGATGGTTGGAGATTACGGATCCAGCCGCGAACAGGAGGCGCACATGTCCACGAACACTGCTATCGCTGCCCCGTCCGTCCACCGCCGCGCGCTGATCACGTGGCTGGCCGTCTACCCGACCATCACCGTCGCCCTCGGCCTGCTCGGTTCGGTCCTCGGTGGCCTGGCGCTGCCGCTGCAGACTCTGATCCTCACCGCGATCGTCGTCCCCCTGGCCGTCTACGTCATCGTCCCGGCACTGATGAAGGCCAACGCCCGCCTCACCCGCCGCTGACCGGCGACCTACCGCCGCACCGTGCCGACACCCGCGCCGGTGAGTCCCGGGATGCACCCCACCGGCATCTGCGAAAAACTCACCACCACCGTCACCATCTGCCTGCTGGTCGAGGCTGCCATCACGCCTGTACCGGAGCACCCCGCAGACCGGAGGGCCGGCGCCCCTGACCCGGCACCCGTCAAGGAACGTCACGGACCAGCGGATGCAGAACAGCTGCCACCCGCCGCTGAAGCCATTCCCCACCGGCAGGAGATCACGACCATGGCACTGATTCTGGTGACCGGAGCCTCCAGCGGGCTCGGACGCGGTACGGCGAACGCGCTGGCCGACGATGGACACGAGGTAGTCGTCCACGTCCGCAACCCGGCCCGCCTAGCCGACGCCGGGGGCGCCACCCGATGGAAGGGCGTCGTCACCGGTGACCTCGCCGATATCGGTGAGATCACCGGAGTCGCCCGGCAGGCCGGCACGTACGGACGGTTCGACGCGGTCGTCCACAACGCCGGCGTCATGAACCAGCCGCAACAGGCCACGGTCAACGTTGTCGCGCCCTACCTGCTCACTGCCCTGATGGACAAGCCGGGCCGGTTGATCTACCTCAGCAGCTCCATGCACCGCACCGGCTCCACCGACCTGCGTCGGCTGGCCACGGGCGACGCCTCCTACGACGACACCAAGCTGTGGGTCACCGCCCTCGCGCTGGCGCTCGCGTTCCGGTGGAGGGGCACCTCCAGCCAGGCGGTCGATCCGGGATGGGTACCCACCCGGATGGGCGGCCCCGGCGCCCCCGACGACCTGGCCGCCGGGTGGCGCACCCAGACCTGGCTGGCCACCGCCCCCGACGTGACCCCGGCCACCGGCGGGTACTGGTACCACCAGCAGACGCAGTCCTCTGCCCCCGCTGCGCAGGACCAGGACTTCCAGGCCTGCCTGATCAGCGCCCTGGAGGCCCGGACCGGCACCCGGCTGGACTGAGGCCATGACCGCAGGATCGGCCGCTGCGGTACCTGCTCGCGTGCCCGCCGGTGGACCTGCCGGCCGACGCGATGGAGTGGGGGTGGTCGGATCCGCGCGTACGCGAACACCTCATCGACGCCCTCGCCCGGCACCTGACGTACGGGCGGCCCGCCGACGGGGACGACATCTCCCGCGACCTGGTGCTAGCGGAGATGATCGCGGGCGACCGCAAGTACCCCTGACCGAGCCGCTGAACGAAGGTCACCGGCCGGGCGGGTTTCGGGTCGTACGCGCCGGGCTGGACGCCGAGCTCGTGAGTGGAGTACTCGCCGAACCGGTTGATGTGCTTGGTCAAGTACGGCGAGATGTGGGCCAGGTCCTCCGGGTCGATCTCCCACCCCTCGTCCAGCAGCTCCCGCACGATCTCCGCGGAGTCCAGGGCGTTGTGGAAGATCACCGCGTTCGTGAGCAGAGCGCTGAACGTCATCGCCTGCTCGATCGGGTCGCTGTCGGCGATGACGCCGCGGTTGCCGAAGCCGATCCAGTGCGAGAAAAGTCCGCTGCGCCGGCGAAGTCCTCGGCCGCGCCCTCAGACCCACCGACCTCCTCGAATTCCTCCGGCGAGCAGGCCTCGACTCCGACACCGTCCGCCTGGACGACCCGCCGGTCATCGAATGGCGCGGCGGCGGGCCTGCCGTCTGGAGCCCGGACCCAGGCGAGCACTGAGCGCAGCAGCGCGGGGCCGTCACCCTCAGTGCCTCTTCCGATCCCCTGCCGTCGCTCGCCCCTGCTGCCCGAGTGGAGACGCGATGGGGGCAGAGGGGAGCACCGGGTGTACGAAGTGACCGGTTGATGCTTCTTTTTGATGTTTGGGGAGGGCTGCTTCACGCGTTGGTGTGGAGCAGCGCGAGCAGCACCGTTTCGTCACCCAGGGTATCTGCTTGCCTTCATGCAGTGACTCCGGTCGATGGTTTCCCTGCCCTGTCCATCGGCCGGCGGCACGCCATCCGTATCGCTCTCCCCGGCCGACGCTGGCTCAGCAGCGTGTTCGTGGCCGAGAAAGAAGCAGACACATGCGAATTTCTGCCTCCCGTTCCAGCCGAGTCGTCGCGCTCGCCCTCGGCGCTGTGACGTCACTGGCCGTTCTGTCCGGCACTGCCGCGGCCGCCGGCATGGACGCCCCGTACGCCCGCGCCGCCGCGAAGGTCAGCGGCGCCGCTTCGCTCCTCGGATCCAAGAACGTCGACGCCGTCACCCGGGGAACCGGCACCAACCAGGCGGGCGTGTACTGCGTCAGGGTCTCGGACTCCAACATCGACCTGACCAGCGCGGCGATCCTCGCGACGCTCAACAACAGCCGGGGCGAAATCACCGCCATCGGCGGACCCCACGGCTACTGCGGCAACGCCACCGACATCATCACGATCGTCACGAGCGACAGCAGCGGCAACTCCGCGGACAGGCCGTTCACCGTCGCCGTGCTCTGACCTCGCCCCACTCGGCGAGGTCCGTGTCGCGCCGGCCACGACCGGCCGGGGAACGGTCACGGTGACCGTTCCCCGAACGCACGCGCAAAGTCCCCTCTTGGACTGCCGGCACTTGACCCTGATACAGGGTTCGAAAGGGTTCTGAGCGCGATGGCGTATGACAGCAGGCCCGGCACGCCCGGCGGCGGCCAGGGCAGCCCGGTGCACGTGACGCTCCCCCGGCGCGATCCCGAACCCGCCCCCGGCTGTCCGGAGGGCGCGGGCGCTGCGATGCGGCGGGCCGGGGACATGTCCGGGGTGTCCGACTGCAACGTGGACGTCCGCAGCCACCCGCACGCCCGAGACGGGGGTGCCCGGTGATCGACCGGACGGACATCGGGGGGCGGGTAGCAGCGTTCGCAGTGCGGCCTGTGTCCCTCGCGCCCGGTCCGACCCGCGTCGGCCGCTGGGCCCCTGGCTCCGGCCGGTGTCCCGCCGACCAGCTGGCCTCCCGCGTGCCAGCTGGTGGCGTCAGATGGTCCGCGGCCTTCTCAAGGGGGCTCCCGCCGCGTGGAGAGTGGCGAGGGTCTGCCGGTAGGACTTGGTCAGGCTGGTCTCCAGGTAGCTGACCCCGAGCTCCTGGCAATACCCGCGGACGATGGTCTGAGCCCTGCGCAGGTGCGTGCTGGGCATGCTGGGGAAGAGGTGGTGCTCGATCTGGTAGTTGAGGCCGCCGAGAAGGATGTCGGTCAACCGGCCTCCGCGGACGTTGCGGGAGGTCAGGACCTGGCGCCTCAGGAAGTCGGGCCGCTCGGCGCCCGTCAGGATCGGCATGCCCTTGTGGTTCGGGGCGAAGATCGAGCCGAGGTAGACGCCGAAGGGGCACTGGTGGACGAGGAGGAACACGACCGCCTTGCCGGGCGGCAGCACCAGGAACAACGCGCCGAGGTAGGCGGCGACGTGCGCAACGAGCAGGGCCCCTTCCCACATGCGGTGCTTGAGCGAGCGGTCGAACAGCGACTGCACCCCGGATACGTGCAGGTTGAACCCTTCCAGCGTGAGCAGCGGGAAGAACAGGAACGCCTGCGAGCGGCCGAGCAGGCGCGGCAGCCCCCTAGTAGGACTCCGTTAGGTTGTTCTTGATCTTGGGGTGGTGTGTGTCGTTTCCGGCAGGGGTCGCTGGCAGGTTGTGCAGATGCCGGTCCAGCACCTC
>NZ_JBSGZI010000116.1:0-23270 GCF_053610945.1 Streptomyces sp. NPDC054849 | reverse complement strand
TCTACGGCGAAAACGGCTTCACCCCCAACCCACCCGGCCCCGACACCCCACCCCACTACCCCTGGCACACCGCCCTCAACGCCCTCAACGCCCTCCACCAGACCACCACCCATAACTAAGCAACCTGGCACAAAATCCTTGTAGCGCGAGGCGCGGCGAAGGGTCCGCGACACGGGACGCCGTATGGCAGGCAGCAGCACGGGCCGCCCACAGGCAGCACAAGGGGAGAGACGGCGTTGGGCGACAACCGGGAGACCGCGAGGGGGGAAGCGGCGACGCAAGGGCGGCGATGTCGTGCCACCAGGTCAGGCGTAGCAGTGGAAGGACGCATGCGCGGGACAGCACGGGCGCATCACGGAACCGGGGATCTGCGGCGTGGTAGGCGACGGTGGATGCGCCGGCAGCGGCCGATTGGCGCCGGGCCGATGCCTCGTCGCCGAGGCCCGCGGAACAGCGGTGCGAGGGCGGCAGCCCGGACACAGCAACCGACGAGCCGCGACCTTCCGCCCCGGGCCCAGCGAACCGGCAGGTCACCGCACGTGGCGGAAGAAGGCGCGTACGTCCCCCACGAGCAGCTCGGGCACTTCCATAGCCGGGAAGTGACCACCCCGGTCAAAGGAAGTCCAGCGCACGATGGCGTCGGTGCGCGCCGCGATGTGCCGCAACGGGATGAAGTTGTCCCGGGGAAAGTCCGCGAGCGCAGTAGGGGTGGCCGACGCCTCGGGCGGCTGCCCGGCGTAGTCGGCATGCGCCCGCTCGTAATAGATCCGGGCGGCACTGCCTGCCGTCCCGGTCAGCCAATACAGCATCACGTTGGTCAGCATCTGGTCCCGGTCGATCGGGCACCGCGGATCGCTCCACTCGGCGAACTTCTCCGCGATCCACGCCAGCAGCCCCACCGGAGAATCGTTCAGCGCATACGCCAGAGTCTGCGGCCGGGTCGCCTGGATGTCGGCATACCCCTGCCGCTCACGCGCCCACACCCGGTACCGTTCCCAGGAAGCCAGCGTGCGGTCCCGTTCGGCAGGCGAGAGCGCAAGCAGCTCCTCGGGCCCGGGCTCGGCCGTGGCCCCGCCCCCGGGCAGCAAGTTCAGGTGTACCCCGAGGACACGGTCCGGGTGGATCCGTCCGAGTTCCCGCGAGATGGCCGCCCCCCAGTCACCGCCCTGCACCCCATACGCCCCGTGGCCCAGCCGCTCCATCAGCACCGCGAAAGCCCGCGCCACCCGCTTGAACTCCCACCCCGTCTCGCGGGTCGGGCCCGACAGACCAAATCCCGGGATGCTCGGCAGCACCAGATGGAACGCATCGGCCGGATCCCCGCCATGCGCCCGCGGATCTGTCAGCGGACCCGCGACCCGCTGGAATTCCACCGGAGACCCCGGCCACCCGTGCGTCATCAGCAGCGGCGTCGCATCCGGCTCAGGGGAACGCACATGCGCGAAATGGACCCGCGCCCCATCGATCACCGTGGTGAACTGGGGCCACTGGTTCAACCGCTCCTCCGCCGCCCGCCAGTCGTATCCCCCACGCCAGTAGTCGACCAACTCCCGCACCCGCTCCAGTGGCATTCCGTAAGCCCACCCGACTCCGGGGAGCTCATCAGGCCACCGCACCCGCCCCAATCGCTCTGCCAGATCGTCCAATGCCGCCTGCGCCACATCCACCCGGAACTCGTACAGTCCCTCATCAAGATCACTCATGGCGAGCATGCTAGACATCCGCCACCCGGGTACGACCGATGCGTGTACCACCCGCAGCGGACGCACGGTCGCGGTACGCACCGCCTCACACCGCCTCACACCGCCTGCGGGGCCGTCGGGAGCCCGTGGCCCCTTGATGATCTGCAGGACAGAAGCACAGACGGAGTTCAGACCCGTACCGCGCTCAGCAGTGCCGCCGTCGACGTCATGCGGGTCGGAGGTTCCCAGGTCCAGGTACGTACGGACGTGAAGCCGGCCGCCAGGGCGGTCTTCGCGAGGAGGGGGAGGGCGGTGGGGAGCCACTTCTCGTGGGCGGCCAGGAGCATACGGCCACCGGGGTGCAGGACGCGGTGGAGTTCGGCGAGACCGGCGGGCAGGTCGGGCCAGAGCTGCAGGTTGTTGACGGAGATCACGACATCGACGGAGTTCGCGGGCTCGCCGGTGCGGGCCGCGGTGCCTACGGTGAGTCGGAGACGGCCTCGAGCGACCGCCGACGCACAGCGGCGACGGGCCATGGCAAGCATGACATCGGAAGGGTCGACGCCGATCACGTGGACCGAGAGGCGGGCCGCGGCTTCGAGCCCGACGCCGGGGCCGGGCCCGACGACCAGGACGACGTCCTGCTCCACAAGCGCGGCGAGAGCGACGACATGCCGCTCGGTGGCGGCGTTGCCGTGCGCCATGAGCCGACCGCCGAGGCGGCCGAGCAGCCCGCTGGGCCGGCCGAACCCCTTGGTCAGGAGGCGTTGAGTCATGCTCTCCACGTCGACATGGAAGCACGTGCGCAGCGGTGGGCTGCGTCGTGACGCGCAGGGCGGACCCGACGCTCGCCCGGTCACTCGAACGCCGGTTGCCGGTGGGTGCGGTAGGAGCGGGCCACGCCGACCAGGCTCCGTTCCATCCGCCCTGGCCGTCTGCCCGGGCCGTCTGCCCAGGCCTGGCCTGCCACCGGGACGACGCGGCACGAGGTCACCGGTCCCGGCGGAGCGTCGGCGGTGGCATACATGCCGTTCGTCAGTTCTTGCCGTTCATACAGCGCATCGGTTTCCGCAACGCTCAGGAAGGCAGCGAGCCGGCAGATCGCACCCGAAGGCGAGTCGAGCATCCGTTGGACGGTGGTCGCCTCGGTAGTCATGTGACCGGCGCCGGAACAACCCCGGGTGCAGCCTCTTCTGACCAACCATCACAATCGGGCCCGTCACGAAGCCGGGAGCGGCGCGCAGAACGCAAGCGCATACCCCACAAGCCCCTGCCCGGCCCCGGACACCCCACTCCCGGCCGTGCCACCACACCCGACTCGGACAGAGCCGCAACTCGCCGTCCAGGCACCGTCGTTGTCGTGCCCGGGCCGGTCTGCCGCTCTTCGACGTAGAAACATTCACGCAAAGAACCACACACCTCCCCGAAGCGATCCCCTCCGGTCACAAAAAAGTACCTGTCGACTGGTTTTCTTTCGTGCTGCCCGACTAGATTGACGGCACACCGCAGCGAACACCGCTCGGGGCGACCACAGGGAGACGGACACGTGGCCAGGGCCAGACAGGAACGGGCCGAGATCACCCGCCAGGCCATCCTCGACGGCGCGGCCACCGCCTTCGACGACTGCGGGTTCGACGGCACGAGCCTCAGTGACGTCGTCAGACACGCCGGAGTAACCAAAGGCGCCCTCTATTTCCACTTCCCCTCCAAGGAAGCCCTGGCCCGCACCCTGATGGACGAACAGTTCCAGGTAGCCGACCACGTCCCCGCCCTCGATAAGCCGGGGCTTCAGACCGTCATCGACCTCACGCACCAGATGGCGCACGGGCTCCGCACCAACGTCCGTATCCGCGCCGGGATCCGCCTGATCATCGAGTTCGGCTCCTTCACCAACCCGGACCCCACCCCCTACGACACCTGGATCGACACCTGCCGCAGTTGCCTGGCCCCCGCCCAGGAACACGGCGACATACACCCGACCCTCGACATCCAGGCCCTCGCCGCACTCCTCGTCGGAGCCTTCACCGGCATACAGGTCACCTCGCACGTCCGCACCCGCCGCGACGACCTCCACACCCGGGTCACCGACTTGTGGAACTTCCTTCTCCCTACCATCGTCCCGCCGCACCGGCGCCTCGCCTTCCACCCCGCCGGCACACTCCAGCTCACCACACCATCCCCCACCGACTAACCCGCCAGGGCGGCCTCGCACACGCCGTGGCGAACCACGGGGGTGCTCGCCACGGCGTGGCCGAGACCGCCTTGCCTCACACTCCCCACGCACAGTCCCCACGCACACGCGCCAGCGGCTGCTGCGGCTGCGGCTGCGGCTGCGACTGCGACTGCGGCCAGTACGTCCTACGGGCGAGGGTCCGCTCCGCGGGCGAAGGCGAGTACGGCAGCGGCCGCCTCGCCCAGACTCTCGAAGTGGCGGTGTACGCCGTCTACCGCCACGGGCGTGTTGACCCCCCACACCGTCATCCCCGCCCGTAGCCCGGAGAGCACTCCGGACGGAGCGTCCTCGACGACCAGGCAGTCCTCCGGCTCGGCGCCCAGCCGCTCGGCAGCCAGCAGGTAAGGGACCGGGGAAGGCTTGCCCTCCGCAACGCAGGCGGCGTCCACGACGACTTCCGGCAGCGGCAGGCCGGTCCGGGCGAACCGCCCGCGCACGCGGTGCTCGTAGTTCGACGTCACCAGCGCCCACGCCCCGGCCGGCAGGGCTTCCAGCAGCGCGGCCGCACCGTCGAAGGCAGCGTAGACACCCGACCGGACGTCCTCGTCCTCCAGTCCGTGCAGCACGGCCAGGCACTCCTGCGGATCACGGTCCGCCGCGACCTGCGCGAAGGTCTCCAGCGGTCTCGTCCGCAGCGCCACCCGGTGGACCGCTTCCGGGTCCAGCTCGTACCGATGCGCCCACGTGTGCCACACACGCCGCTGATTGTCCACAGCATCGATCAACGTGCCGTCCACATCGAACAACACGTACTTCTTCGCCACGAGCCGAGCCGTCTCACCGATCACACCTCGATCATGCCACCAGGCCCTCGAGCGGCCAGGCGGTCCCCCCGCCCGCCGTACGCAGGAGGGCCATCGGACGGCCCGAGACTGCACCCACACCCTGAAAGCAGCACCCCACCCACACGGGACGGCCGCGCTCACGGCCACCGCCGCACAGACACATCCGGCCCCAACAGGCGTTTCGCCGTGCACGAACACAGCCGTATCGGCCACCGTGGACCCACCCGGCGCGGACCACAGCACCGGCGGCCCACAGCGGTTTCCGAGGAGACAGACACCCCATGAACTGGACCATCGAAGTCATCCCCGTCCCGGTCACCGACATGGACCGCGCAAAGGAGTTCTACATCGACCAGATCGGCTTCGTCCTCGACCTCGACGACGAAGTCTCCCCCGGGGTGCGCATCATCCAGATGACCCCGCCCGGCTCCCGCTGCTCCATCGCCATGCTCCACGGAATGCCTGCAGCACCCGGTACGAAAACCATGAGCCCGGGCACCCTCCACGGCCTCCAGATGTGCGTCACCGACATCGAGGCGGCCCACAAGGACCTCACAGACCGAGGAGTCGCCGTCTCTCCCGTCCGCCACCTCGGCCCAACCGGCTGGGAGGACGGCAAAGGCGGAACCTGGAACTCGTTCATCACCTTCAACGACCCCGACGGCAACGGCTGGGTCGTACAGGAGGCTCCATCAGAACTCGCAGAACGCTGAACCCCGTCGCAACGGCTGGTTTCGTGTCGGTGGCTGCCGGCGGACCGGCGGGTCCCACAGGAGAGGCCGACCTCCGCCGTAGGCTGCATCCCGCACGTGACGGACAGGAGGCTGAAGTGGCCGGGACTACGCCGACCGAGACGACGGTGGCCGAGGTGATGGCCGAGCTGGCCGCACTCGAAGACCCGAAGGCACGCGCGGTGAACGAGCGACACGGTGACGATCACGGTGTCAACCTGAGCAAACTGCGCGCGCTCGCGAAGCGGCTGAAGACGCAGCAGGAACTCGCGTGTCGGCTGTGGGAGACGGGTGACACCGCGGCGAGGCTGCTGGCGATCCTGATCTGCCGCCCGAAGGCGTTCGCGCGCGACGAGTTGGACACCATGCTGCGCGAGGCGCGCACACCCAAGGTGAACGACTGGCTCGTGAACTACGTGGTGAAGAAGAACCCGTACTCCGAAGAGCTGCGCCTGGCCTGGTCCGCCGATCCGGATCCGGTGGTCGCCGGCGCCGGCTGGGCGCTGACCACCGAACGCGTCGCGAAGAAGCCCGAGGGCCTCGACCTCGCCGGACTGCTCGACGTCATCGAGGCTGAGATGAAGGACGCGCCGGATCGCCTGCAGTGGGCGATGAACCACTGCCTGGCCCAGATCGGGATCGAGCACTCCGAGCACCGCCCCCGGGCGATGGCCATCGGTGAGCGCCTGGAGGTGCTCAAGGACTACCCGACGTCCCCGGGCTGTACGTCTCCGTTCGCGCCGATCTGGATCACCGAGATGGTGCGCCGACAGGAGGGAAAGTAGGGCCGGGCGGACCCGCTGCCCCGCTGGACGCTGAGCAGCACGCCCCGGGCCCAGCACGCCTGGTACGGAGGCGAGCGTTGCCGGGTACGTTGGGCTTCTCCGAACCAACCGCAGGGTGTGAATAGCCTGATGGAGGGGAGCTCAGGCCGGCGGTGGCCAGGTCCGCGAGCAGGCGCTCGCCTCCGCGGCGATCGCTGCGGCGAGTGGCTCGCGTGTGCCGCTCCTGATCGCCGCCCAGTCCTCGTAGGCCTCGGCCTTGCCGACCAGGGGCCTCGCCGCCTGCAGCCGGGCCAGCGCGTCCCAGCCCTCGTACGTGATCCCGTCACCGCGGCTCCGGGCGCCAGACGCCCGTTCACGATCGGTCTGAGCCACCAGCGCACGAGTTGCGCAGCAGGCCGGCGAGCACCGTCGGCCGACCAGGTGCTCCAGTTCCATCATCCGAAGGGCTCGTCGGCCTCCTGCGCGGTGACGGCGTACGGGGTGCACGACGTGGGCGCGGTGACGTCGATGCCTGGACCTCCTTCGACGAAGTATGAAACGTCGCTGCGGCCCCGCCGCCTTCCGGCGTGGCAACCGGTGCGCTTCTCGCGCGGGTCATGCGTGGCGCCCCCTCCAGTGACGTTCTTGGGGTGAACGGACTACGCCGTTGGCGTGAGCGACGCAGCGCAGTAACCATTCCCCCAGGAATGGTCAGGAAAGGATCTGCTTTGGGTAAAGCGCCGCTGTGTCGCGCGGTTTCCCGGTCCTCGATACGCAAGGCCCCTGGAAGGAACCTGACCATGAGTTATGGGAACAAGCTGCGGGATGAGATCGCCAAGCCGGGCACCACACCGCTGATCGGTGTGTACGACATGTACTCGGCGTCGGTGGCGGCCGGGCACTATGACGGGATGTTCGTATCCGGTTTCGGCTTCGCGGCCTCCTACTACGGGCTGCCCGACATCGGTTTCATCGCCTGGCCGGACATGATGGCTTTCGTCCAGCGGTTGCGCGGCGCCTTCCCCGGTCACCACCTCCTGGTCGACATCGACGACGGGTACGTCGATGCCGAGGTCGCCTGCCACGTCGTGGAAGGTCTCGAGCGGATCGGTGCCTCCGGCGTCATCCTCGAGGACCAGAAGCGTCCCCGTCGGTGCGGGCACGCGGACGGCAAGCAGGTCCTGCCTCTGGAGGAGTACCTGGAGAAGCTCGATCGGGTGCTCGCCACGCGCAAGGACATGGTCGTCGTCGCCCGCACCGACGCCACGGAAGCGGCCGACATCATCCAACGGGCGGAGGCCCTGGCCGCCACCGACGCCGACGTGGTGCTGGTCGACGGGGTCCGCAGCGTGGAGTGGATCGAGCGGATTCGCGCAGTCGTCGGCGGCAAGCCGCTGCTGTTCAACCAGATCGCCGGCGGCAAGTCCCCCCGCCTCTCACTGAGCGAGCTGGGCGACCTCGGCGTCGACGTGGCCATCTACAGCACGCCGTGCCTGTTCGCCGCGCACCGGGCGATGGACACCGCCCTCGCCGAGCTCCGCCTCGCCGACGGCCGCCTGCCCGCCGCGCAGGAAGCCGGAGAGATCGGCGTGAGCGAGTCCACCAGGCTCCTGGCCAAGAACATGGCCTGGAACCAGCCCGTGCCCGCGGCTCGTGAGAGTGCCGGCGTGTGACCAGTGCGCGTATGCGGGCTGCCGCCTGCCTGGCGGTGACCTTGATCGGCGCAGGCGCCGCACCCACCGCCGCCAGTGGAAGCCTGATCACCGTCATCGACAATTCCCACGCCGACTCCGTGCTGGAGGTCGATCGAGCCGCCAACGTCCAGAGCGGCAGCGGTACCGCCGGCAGCGACCACGAGGGAAGCGCCGTCGACATGCTCGCCACCCTCATCCGAACCGTGCATTCACACGAGAACGGCCCTTGAGACACCGGCGGCCGGGTCCGGATCGACCCGGCCGCATCGGTCGTCAACGCGACTCGCTTGGTGCGGTGCCGTGCGGTGCGGTGCCTTGCGCACGCGAGGTGTCGGCTTGCAGCTCCTGATGTCGGGCAGCCCGTCGTGGAAGGCCGCGGCGGAGGACCCGAACCCCTTGTTCTGCTCCCGCCTGGCCCTCAGGCGGCGGTGTAGTGGGCGGCGTACTCCTCGCTGGGCGGGACGACGGTGATGACGTCGATCAGCACGCCGTCGGGGGCGGCGACGATGAAGTGGCGTTGGCCGAATTCCTCCGTACGCAGTGGCAGTACCTCAGGCAGGCCCGCCTCTGCCACGAGCCGTTGGTACTCGCAGTCCACGTCGTCCACTTCGAAGTTCAGCAGCAAGCCGCCTTGAAGCGCGACCCGGTGGCCCTCGGGGACGGTCGGGTGGGCGTGGTCCAGGAGGGCCAATTCGTAGTGCGGGGCGTCAGGGCGGCGCAGGCTGACGTACCAGTCCGCCTCGAAGGTCACCTCGAACCCGAGGTGACGGCAGTAGAAGTCGCGGGAGGCCGTCACGTCCCGGGTGGCGAGCACGGGGTAGAAACCGCCGAGTGTGGTGGTGCGTCCGTTCGTCATGGCAGAGGTCCTTCGGTTTCGTTTCACATACCCGCGGTATGTGAGTCTAGGCGTTAGCATACCTTCGGTATGCGAAATGGAAAGGGCGGTGCGCGGGATGGCGGTCAACCGGGCGGAGCAGCGGGCGGCCACGCGGCAGGCGCTGCTGGGCGAAGGGCGGCGGCGGTTCGCCGCCGACGGGTACCACCATGTGGTGCTGGCGGAGGTGGCACGGGCCGCCGGGGTCACCAAGGGGGCCGCCTACCACCACTTCGACAGCAAAGCGGGTCTTTTCCGGGCGGTCGTCGCCGACGTTCAGCAAGAGCTGGGCGAGCGGGTCGCTGCCGCGGCCGAGCGGCACGAGGACCTCTGGGAGCAGCTCCGGGCCGGCTGCGGAGCGTTTCTGTCCGCAGGCACCGACCCGGCGGTGCGACAGATTCTGCTGGTCGACGCGCCGACCGTGCTGGGCTGGGATGAGTGGCGGACCCGGGACGAGGAGCACTCCGCCCGACACCTCGCAGAGGCCCTGACGGCGCTCGCCGCAGCCGGGGTCATCGCCGAACAGCCGGTGGAGCCGCTGGCCCGGTTGCTCTCGGGGGCGATGAACGAGGCGGCGCTCTGGATCGCGCGGGGCGGGGATCCGCAGGCCGCTGAGCAGGCGCTCGACCGGCTCCTGGCAGGACTGCGCACCTCGGGCTGACTCTCGCGCTTGAGCTCCGCGCTTTTCGAGCGGGTGCAGAGAAGGGACGAACTCAGACGCCGGGACACCACCGGAAGCGATCATCGGCGCGATCACCGGCACCATGCCCCGACCGCAGCTCCTGCTCCTCTTCCTCCTCGTTACCCTCAGGCGGGCCGGTGCCCGCGATGGCGCGTGCGCCATCGCGCCAGGAGTTCGGCGGGCGTGCGGGGCTGGGGGGCCGGCTCGGAGGGCCACCGTTCCTTCTCGGTGAGCGGGACCAGCGGCATGAGGTAGAGCTGGCCCTCAGTCACCACGGCGCACAGAGGTTCTCCGCCGGGGATGTCAGGACTGCCCAGACGGACAGTGAAGGGCCGTGGGGCACCGTCGCCGTCGGCGATCTCGCCCTGGAGCTCCGTCACCGCATGGCGCTCCGTGCGGACCGAGGACACGACCTTGCCGTCGACGAGCAACTCGGCCCGGCGGCGTCCGGGGCTCCATACGACGGTGATCGAATGTCCGTCCTGGTCCAGGTGAAAACGGTGCTGATGGATCCGATGTTTCACGGCAGCCTCCACGTGTGTGCCGCATGATCCAGCGTAGCCATACATGTGCGGCAAGGAGGAATCCCGAAGCGCGGTACAGCAACGCCGCCCTTGTCCTGCTTGACTGCGTGGATCATCAGCAGGAACGGTTGTCGACACATTCCGAGAACGACCACGGGTCGACGGTCACGGAGATGTCGGTGAGCGGTGGGAACGGAGAAGTCGCGGTCTGGCCGTCGGGGCCGGGGAAGAACATGTCCAGGCCGAGATCTACCGAGGTTATGAACGAGCAGGCAAGAGGCCGGCCTGAAGAACACCGTGAGGGCGGCCTACTGCGGCACGGGCGCCAGGCCCCCGCGGCCGACGATCTGCTCGCGGTTGCGGCCGGACGCGGACGACCCGAAGGGACGCTCACCGAACAGCAAGATGCCGTTCACCCTGCCCGGCGTGAACGCGGACCACGGGCTGTGTCCGCGCACTGCGTTCGGCGGAATCTCCCCTGCTACCTCTCTGCGGCTAAGGCAGGGGTTACCCCCGCGGCCACTCAGGGCAGAAAAGTGTAGAACGGGCCGTCAGGCGCGAAGTTGCGCGAACACAACGTCACGTCCCTTCCCTTGAGATAGGCCAGCAACCACTCGCTGAACGTCATCTCGTAGAGAGTCCAGGCCGGGCTGTCGAACTCCTGGACCACGACGCGCCACCGCGACGCGGGGTTCTCAGGAATGCGAAGGAAGACCGCCTCCCCCGTCGTGGCTGACGCCACCGGTATGAGTTCCCCGGGGTTCGCCCCCACCGGGCTGGGAAGGAACTCCGCCATGTCCTCCTCGCGCCAGAGCTCGAGATCCCCTCTGATGTCTTTTCCCAGACTGTGCAGAAGATGACCGGCGGGGTGCGTCAGATACAACTGTCGGTTGATCTCGACCGAACCGTAGGCGTTCACGATCTCCCGGAAGTCCGCAGGAAATCCGATTCCGAGTTCCTGCTCCAGTTCGCTCCATGGAGCCGGATCCGACCAGTTGAAGCGGGGTTCGCCCAACAGGGCTGTGATCTCTGCAAGCGTTGCCACCACTACGTCGTCCTTCCAGCACGTCGTGCCGATGCGTGTCTTGGAGCAGTACGGGAGGAAGTCTTCCTCGACTCCCTCGGGGCCGTACAGGGTCATCCCCACCTGAACGGCGCTAGCCGGCCGCCTCCAGCTTCTCGTGTTGCCGCTCCATGAGCGAGGTGGGGGGCTGCTTGCCGTCCGAGGGGATGAGATAGACGGCCAGGGACCCACCGGTGCGCACGATCGTCATCGTCTGGCCCTTGCCGGGAGCTTCGTCGCTGGTGGCCGAGAAGGAGACGGATTCGTCCCCGGCCTCGTCCGACGGCAACGACACGAGCATGGACCGTTCCGACCAGCCACGCTGGGAAGTTGCCGAGAAATCCTTGCAGGCGGTGAGAGCTGCCTTGAGCTCGCGCATCTGCGCCTTCGCCTCATCCCTCGCGTAACTCGTGAGAACGATGCTTCCGCCTGCGGGTCCGTCACCGGCCTGAAGCACTGCCCAAGCGGTCCCCGTGGGCGGGCGCTTGGGCTTGGCGCTCTTCAAGTCGGCCAGGGTCTGGCACGCGGGATCGGCCGCCGTGACCACATCCACGCCCTCCAGCAGGGCTCCTTGCTGGGGTGAGACGCTGACCCCGGAGTGCTTCCCGGTCAACAGGGCGTCCGAGAGTTCCGCGGAGCTGAGCGGTGTACTCCCCTTTTCGCCCGTCTCCTCACCGGTGCAACCCGCCGCTGCGGAAGACAGGAGAAGGAGCATCGCCACTCCCCGTATGAAGCCACGCACGCGATTTCTCCATCCTCGAAGGCTGAAGATCGAATTGTGCCAGCCTCGGCCTGCCCGGTAGTGCCCGGCCTGTCCGAAGGTGTAGCGAGCCGCGGCACCGTGCCCAGGACGGCGCCGGACGCACGGCGAAGAGCGGCCGAACCCACGGTCGGCCGGGCCCTGCAATCTGTTCGACCAGCCGCCGCTGCTTCTTCGTGCTGGAGGGGAGGGACACGAGTGCCTGTCGGCTGCGACGGTCGTGTGCCCCCGGCCCGGGCTCCGCGCGGCCAAGCCGGTCCGTGAGCCCGGCCAGGTCCGTTCCCGCGTGCGTCCCTTCGCGTATCTCGGTCATAGCGATGATTCCGGCACCCCCGAGCACCCCTCCCGCTGCGACCGGCGCCTTGTCGGCACCCTCCTGAACAGGGGAAACAGTCCGCGGCGAGGGTGCTCTCCTTCGTCGCGCACGCTCGGCGATGCCTTGCGGGCCAGGCTGCCGGGGCGGGAAGGGGTGCGTGGGAAGCGGGGTCAGAAACCGCCGCCGCCGCGGAAGGCCGTGGCGCGGACGGTGGCGCCGCAAAGGGCGAACTCTCCGCCGTCGTCGGGCGCCAGCTGAAGAGCGCCCCCTCCCACGCCCAGTACGAGCGAGGGTGCGACGGTCGGATCGGCGCCGGAGGCGCAGTACCCGTCGGCCTCGCCGAGGACCGGTGTGAAGGTGAGTCGTGTCGAGGCCCGGTCGCCGACCGCCAGCTGCACGGCACTCGCCTGGCCCTGGCGGACCACGTTCAGGGGCTTGTTGCGGTCCGGCGAGCCCTGACCGGCAAGGGCCACGGTGGGGAATCCCCTGAGGACGCACGTCCCCGGGCCGTCGTTGATCACGGTGATCCGTACCTGGCTGCCGCCGATCCGCTCCGCGCTGTTCGCGATGAGCTGCTCACTCACACAGGGCGCGGCAGGCGCCCGCCGCTCGGCCGTCTCCTGCGCCGCGGCCGCCGGAGCGGCGGCCAGCACCAGACCGCAGATCACGGCGCCCGCCACAAGCCGACGGGACCTGGGCGCGGCCATGCCGCCGCACGTTGTGCCCTTCATGGGGTCTCCTCACGGTTGGCTGGACACCCGCACACCCCGGCCGCCCGCCTCGTTCCCCGCCGGCCGCGTCCTCCTCTCAGCGTCGCACCGCCCCCTGCCGTCGGCACGCGCAGCGCTCCACCGCGGTGCCGTCTGCCCGCATATCGCGCCGGAGAGGGAGAGGACGACGAGTCGTACCTTCTCCGGGCCATGGAGGGTGCGGAGCTCCGGGCCAGGCCATGGAGGGCGCCGAGCGCGCGCATCACGGTCCTGATCGGACCCGGGTGGATTCCGCCGGCTACGGCCTGCTCGGCGCAGGGGTGAAACCCGGCGCGTGCTGCCCCGCCGCCGGCACATGGGCCCCGTACAGTCTGATTTCGTGCCGGTTCGTCCTACTTTGGGGAAGTGTGTTGCGTCGTCTCACTGTTGCCCTCACCCTGTTGACCGCCCTTTCCTGTGGCTCCCTTCTGGGAACGCAGGCCGTCTCGGCCGAGAGTGAGCCGGCAGGCAGCGGGGGTCGCGGTACGAACATTCTGATCGTCGGCATCGACAGCCGCGTCGGCATCTCCGCAGCCGAGAGGCGGCGGCTACACGTGGGCGGCAAGGGGTGCAACTGCACGGACGTGATGATGCTCGTCCACGTGTCCGAGAACCGGCGGCGCGCGAGTGTCGTCTCCATCCCGCGCGATTCCTACGTCGAATACGCCGCCGACACCGGCCCCGTCCGCCGCGGGAAGATCAACGGCGCGTTCGCGATCGGCGGCGCCCCTCTCACCGTGGCCACCGTCGAAAAGGCCACCGGGCTCCACATCGACCACTATCTGGAGACCGGCTTCACGGGTTTCGAACAGACGATCAACAACCTCGGCGGTGCCACCGTGTGTACGGACAAGCCGCTCAAGGACGAGAACTCCGGCCTCGACATCGCCGCAGGACGTCACCACACCAACGGCAACGAGACCTTGCGCTACGTGCGGGCCCGCCACGTCAACCTCCGGCCCGGTGACCTCGGCCGTGTCCGCCGCCAGCAGCGTGTGGTGAACGACCTGTTGGCCCGCCTCACCTTGGGCGGAGCCCTCTCCGACCCCGTCAGCACGGCGCGCACCGTGCGCACCGTTCTGAGGTCCGTACGCACCGACGCACGGACGAACGTGGACGACCTGGTCCGCATCGGCTGGGCGCTCGGCCGGCTCCGCGCGGACCGGACCGAGTTCGCGACCGTCCCGATCCGGCTCTTCGACCACCGCGTACCCGGAGTCGGTTCCACCCTGGTGTGGGACGAGGCCCGCTCCGCCGCGCTGTGGGACGCGCTGGGCGCGGACCGGCCCATCACGGGCGACACCCGTATCCAGCCCGTCGCGCAGACGGCCCCGACCAACCCCGCCGGCATCGCGGTCCGCGTGGACGACGCCGTCGTCGCCGCAGCCCTGCGCCGCACTGGATTCGCCGTCACCGACACCTCGCAGTCCGCGCCCTCTCCACGCCCGGCGGGCCCCCCGGTCATCCGCTACGCCGCCGGCCAGGAGGACAACGCAGCGACCCTCGCGGCCGCACTGCCCGGCTCCCGCCTGCGGGCCGTCCCGAACCACGGCACGTTCCTCGAGGTGGCCGTCGGCACACGACCCGTTCAGGTGAAGACGGTCACCTACGACCGCAACATCGCCGACGGCGCCCCGGTGACCGGCGACCGACTGCGCTGCGCCGGGCCGCCTCCGTCCGTCACCCCGGTGACCAGCGCGCACACCGGGCACACCCCTCAGGCCGCGCGCACCTCTCGCTCCTGGTGAAAGAGCCGGCGGCCGCCCCGCCCCAGATCCATCTGCGACACCGGGTGCCGGCGCGGCCCGCCGGCCGGACGGCGGGCCGCCGTCCAGGGCCAGGGGACGGGACCAGGGCCGCCAGGACCAGGGCCGTCTGGACCAAAGGACAGGAGCAGGGCACAGGGCCAGGGGGCGGGCCCGAGCCGGCCCGCCGGGGCTGCCTTCCGCGGTACGGCCCGCTGTGGCGGCGCTGCGCGCGGTGGCCCGGGTACACCTGCGGCCGGGGGGCGGCGCCGGGCTGCCAGGGCGACGATGAGAGGTGTGGACGAAGCACAGCCGCCGCCCACGCCGGGTGAGCGGCCGCAGGAGCTGACCGTGGCGCCCTTCCTGTCCGTGAGCGGCGCCATCGCATGCCGTCGGCCGGGGTGGCCGCGGCGCGGGGCCGTGGCTTCCCGGGAGGTGCGGGTGCACGATGCATGAGGAGATGCCGCTCGAGGACCTGATCAGCAGTGCCGCCCAGGATGCGGGAGGCTGGCTGGGTGCCCTGTCGGTGGCCCTGGTGGCCACCAGCAGCGAGGGGACCATCGTGCGCTGGAACCACGGCGCACAAGAGCTGCTCGGCTACGCGCCGCCCGAGGTGATCGGGCGGCACATCGCCGATCTGCTCCACCCGGGCGCCGACCGCAGCCTGGGCCGGTCCCTGTGGGAGACGGCCGCGACCGGGCGCGGGGTGATGGGTACGGTCACCGCCTGGCATCGCGCCGGTCACCCCCTGGAGCTCGAGATCTGGGCCTGTCCCGTCCCCGACCGCCGCCACGGCGCCTCGGCCGTGCTGGTCTTCGCCGCGGACGCCCACGCGGCCCGTCGCATCCGGGGCTCGTCGGCCGTGTGGGACGGGCTGTTCGCCCGCTCTCCGGTCGGTATCGGCGTCCTGGACACACAGCTGCGGTTCCTACAGGTCAACCCGGCCCTCGAAGCGATGAACGGTCTCGCGGAATCCGCCCATGTGGGCCGCCGTCTGGCGGAGCTGCTGCCCGAGGTGAACGCCGGCGAGATGGAGGAGGCTATGCGCCAGGTCCTGGACACCGGTGAACCGGTCCTCGACCGGCGCCGCACCGGGCGGACGCCCGCGGACCCGGAGCACGACCACGTGTGGTCCTGCTCGTACGTACGCGTGGAGGACCCCGGCGGCCGGCCGATCGGGGTGATCGCTTCTCTCCTCGACATCACCGCGCAGCAGCGCGACCAGTCCGAGGCCGAGGCGGGCCGCCGCAGGCTCGCCCTGCTCACCGAGGCCAGCGCCCGCATCGGCGCCAGCCTGGACCTGGAACGCACCGCACAGGAGCTGGCCGACCTGGCGGTCCCGCACCTCGCCGACGCCGTCACCGTCGACGTACTGGACTCCCTCGCGAGCGGCCACGAACCGGGGGCGGGGCTGGCAGCGGGGGCGGCGCTGCGACGCCTGGGCAAGGCACCCCTGAGCGGCTCCGCCGTCACCCAGATCCTGGCCCCGCTCGGCCGGACCCTCACCTTCCCCGCGGCCGCCCCGTACACCCAGGCGCTCGCCGCCCGCCAGCCCTACCTGATCGCCCGCCTCGACGAGCAGGCGGTCGCCCCGGCCGCCCGCCACTCCGCCAAACCCGCCCAACTGCTCCAGACCGGCGTGCACTCGTTCATGATGATCCCGCTCATCGCCCGGGGGACGGTCCTCGGCGTCGCCACGTTCTACCGCACCCGAACCGCCCTGTCCTTCGGGTCCGACGACGTCACCCTCGCCACCGAGCTCGCCACCCGAGCCGGCATCAGCATCGACAACGCGCGTCTCTACCACCACGAACACGAAACCGCCGTCGTCCTCCAACGCAGCATGCTGCCCCAGCACGTCACGCCGCCGCCCGGCATCGAAATCGCCCACCGCTACCTGGCCGCCAGCGACGTCAACGAGGTCGGCGGCGACTGGTACGACGTTCTTCACCTCACCGGCGGCAGGGCCGCACTCCTCATCGGGGACGTCATGGGTCACGGCATCGCGGCAGCGGCGGTCATGGGGCGCCTTTCCGCCACCGTCCGCGCCCTCGCCCGCCTCGACATGACGCCCACCGCCCTCCTGCACCAGCTCGAAGCCACCCTCGCCGACCTCGCCGAACCGATGCTCGCCACCTTCCTCTACGTGGTGTGCGACCCGGTCACCGGAGACTGCACCATCACGCGGGCCGGACACCCGCCACCGGCCGTGGTCGAGCCCGACGGCTCCGTCTACCTGGTGAAGACCCCACCCGGTGTCCCCCTCGGAGTCGGCGGCATCACCTTCACCACCACCGAGTTCGCCCTGCCCGGCGGCAGTCTCCTCGTGCTGTACACCGACGGCCTCATCGAAGCCCGCAACCGCGACATCGACGAACGTCTCAACGAACTCACCGGGCTCCTCACCGAGCCCCAACAGCCGCTGGACCACTTGTGCGACTCCCTGATCGCCCACCTCGTACCGGCATCCGCGGACGACGACATCGCCCTCCTCGCCGCCCGCATCGGCTCACGCACCCATCGGCTACACACCTGAAACGACCCTGCGGCCCCTGGAACTCGACCTGGCCCTGGACCCCGCCTGGTCTCGACCCGCTCCCTCTCCCGCTCGTGCCGCTGCCGGCCTCGATGGACCTGAACGGCGCTTGTGCTGATGAACGTGTCGAGTGCGTGTTGCAGGTCCTCTTCCCATGCGGCCAGCGCGCTTCTGGTCGGCGCACTGCGCAGCGGTCCGACGGCGTCGCCACGGGCGAAGGCCTCCGCCTGCACGCTGGTTCGGCGCTGGAAGCCTGAGGCGGACTGTCACCCGGCACGCCCACCCCCGTACAGTCCGTGATGCCGACGCACCTCGAGCACCGGGCCCTACGGCCGGACAGGAGAAGACGCGTGACCAGCGACGCCAGGAGCAGGCCGCTCGCCCCGCAGCAGTCCGGCACGGGCAGACCTGTCCCCGAACTGGGCTCCGCCCGGGTGGAGCGGTGGCGCACCCACGGAGGTGAACTGGTCGACCTGTTGGCCGAGGTGCGCGAGCAACTCGGAGGTGTGGCCGCCGTCCGTCTCGGGCCGCAGCCGACGGTACTGGTCACCGAGCCGGAGGCGGTCCAGCACGTCCTCGCCCGGTACCCGGACCGGTACGTCAAGCGCTCGCACCGTGCCCGCCTGCTCGTCGGCGACGGCGTTCTCGCCGCGACCGGCGAGGCCTGGAAGCGGCAACGGCGGCTGCTGCAGTCGCAGTTCACCGGACCGGGGATGCGCCGCTACGAGCAGCGGATCATCGACGCGGCCCGAACCGCGGCCGAGCGGTGGGCCGGCTACGCACGGACCGGGGAGGCCTTCGACGTCGGCGAGGAGATGCGCCGCTTCGCCCTGGACACCATCTGGCGGGCGCTCACCGGGCATCCCCTCGACGACGCCACCGCACACGAACTGGCCGCCGTCGCCACCGTGGTGGCCGCGCTGCCGACGCTGCCCGCCGACGCGGTCGACGCCCGGGGCGCCGTCGCCACCGACCTGGCCAGGATCGACACGATCGCCCGGCATGCCGTGGCGGCCGCCCGGTCCGGAGCCCCCGGCCCCGACGGGCCGGGACTGATGCACGTATTGGTCGACGCCGCAGCCGAGCGCCCCGAATACAACGACCGGTTGCTGCGCGACGAGCTGGTCACCCTGCTGGTCGCGGGGCACGAGACCACGGCCACCACGCTGACCTGGCTGTATCTGCTTCTCGACCGGCACCCCGAGGCCCGCGAGGAGGCGCTCGCGGCCGGCGCCGCACACTCGACGCAGCGCCGGGCGGCCATCCAAGCGCTGGTCAGCGAGACGCTCCGGCTCTACCCTCCCGCCTGGATCCTGCCCCGGCACGCCGCCGAGGACGACACTCTGACCGGCTACGCCGTCGAGGCGGGGACGGATCTGCTGGTGTGCCCGTACCTCACGCATCGCGATCCCGGACTGTGGCCGGATCCCGAGCGGTTCGAGCCCCGCCGGTTCACCGTCCCGGGCGGCCGTCCCACCGGGCCGGGTGCCTATCTTCCGTTCGGCATCGGCCCCCGGGCCTGCCTCGGCCAGCAGTTCGCCCTGCGCGAGGCGACTGTCCTCCTCGAACACCTGCTGCCCGCCCACACCCCGCGCTTCCTTTCCGTCCCCACCCAGGCCGCCTACAGCATCACCGTGCGCCCCGACGGCCCCACCCCGGCCACCCTCACCGCCTCGGGTACGGGTGGCGTCGAGGGGTGAGGCCCGGCGTCATCCCTCAGCCGTCAGGGAACAGCCGCTACGGGGACACCGCGCGAAGGCACGGAGGGGAAGCGGTAGGCACGCGCCGGCGGCGGAGCTGTCAGCGCAGGTCGAGGCGCATCAGGACCCGGGGGTGGCCGGCCAGCACGGAGGTGGTGTCGGCGGCGTGGACGAATCCGGCGCGTTCGAAGTTCTTCCGGATCCCCGCGTACGCCATCGTCAGGTCGACTCTGGCGTCACCGTTGTCGATCGGATAGGCCTCGATCGCCGGTGCGCCGTGGGCTCGGGCGAATTCCACGGCGCCTGCGATGAGGGCGTGCGAGATCCCCTGCTTCCGGTGGCCGGGGCGTACGCGGATGCACCACAGGGACCAGACCGGCAGGTCGTCGACGTGCGGGATCTTCCGGCTGTGCGCGAAGGAGGTGTCCGAGCGCGGGGCCACGGCGGCCCAGCCGACCGGCTCGTCGCCGTCGTAGGCGAGTACCCCCGGCGGGGGCTGCGCACGGCACAGCCCGGCGACGTACTCGCCGCGGGCCGGTCCGCGGAGCTCGTTGTTCAGTTTGGACGGGATCCGATAGCTCAGGCACCAGCAGACGTTGGCTCCGGGCGACTTCGGGCCGACCAGGGCACGGACGTCCCCGAAGACCGAGGCCGGGCGCACTTCGATGGTCATGCCACCACAGTGGCACGGCATACGGGGCCGGGGTGGCCCCGGTACGCCACGCCGGCCCCCTGCTGGGCGGCTGGGGCCGGTGTGGCACGGGGCGCTGGCGCGCGGGCCGCACCCTGCGCTGCGGACCGCGGGGCGCGGGCCGCGCCCCGCCTCCGGCACGGAGGTGCGGGCGTCCCCGTCAGTCGGTGCCGAACTCCATCGCGGCCCGGTCGAGCATCTGCTCGTCGTCGCCCTCGGCCCGGCCGCGGGAGGCGATGACCTCGGCGCCGCCCCGGGGCATCGCGCCGATCAGCCCCGTCGAGGCTGCCTGGGCCGCACCGATGAGCGTCTCGTGCGTGTTGCCGACGATGCCCAGAGCGGCGTACTGCTCCAGCTTGGCGCGGGAGTCGGCGATGTCGAGGTTGCGCATGGTGAGCTGGCCGATCCGGTCCACCGGGCCGAAGGCGGAGTCCTCCGTGCGCTCCATGGACAGCTTGTCGGGGTGGTAGCTGAACGCCGGCCCCGTGGTGTCCATGATCGAGTAGTCCTCACCGCGCCGCAGCCGCAGCGTCACCTCACCGGTGACAGCCGCGCCGACCCAGCGCTGCAGGGACTCGCGGATCATGAGCGCCTGCGGGTCGAGCCAGCGGCCCTCGTACATGAGGCGGCCGAGGCGACGGCCTTCGTTGTGGTACTGCGCGAGGGTGTCCTCGTTGTGGATCGCGTTGACGAGGCGCTCGTACGCCGCGTGGAGCAGCGCCAGGCCCGGGGCCTCGTAGATGCCGCGGCTCTTGGCCTCGATGATCCGGTTCTCGATCTGGTCGGACATGCCCAGGCCGTGGCGACCGCCGATGGCGTTCGCCTCCATCACCAGATCGACGGCGGAGGCGAACTCCTTGCCGTTGATCGTCACCGGGCGGCCCTGGTCGAAGCCGATCGTCACATCCTCGGCGGCGATCTCCACCGAGGGGTCCCAGAACCGCACGCCCATGATCGGGTCGACGGTCTCGACGCCGGTGTCGAGGTGCTCCAGGGTCTTGGCCTCGTGAGTGGCGCCCCAGATGTTGGCGTCGGTGGAGTAGGCCTTCTCGGTGCTGTCGCGGTAGGGGAGGTCGTGGGCGAGCAGCCACTCCGACATCTCCTTGCGCCCGCCGAGCTCGGTGACGAAGTCCGCGTCGAGCCACGGCTTGTAGATGCGCAGGTGCGGGTTGGCGAGCAGGCCGTAGCGGTAGAACCGCTCGATGTCGTTGCCCTTGAACGTCGAGCCGTCGCCCCAGATCTGCACGTCGTCCTCGAGCATCGCCCGGACGAGCAGGGTGCCGGTGACGGCGCGGCCGAGCGGCGTCGTGTTGAAGTAGGAGCGCCCGCCGGAGCGGATGTGGAACGCGCCGCACGTGAGCGCGGCCAGGCCCTCCTCGACCAGCGCGGCGCGGCAGTCGACCAGGCGCGCGATCTCGGCGCCGTACGCCGTCGCACGGGCGGGCACCGACGCGATGTCGGGCTCGTCGTACTGGCCGATGTCGGCCGTGTAGGTGCACGGGACGGCGCCCTTGTCGCGCATCCACGCGACCGCGACGGAGGTGTCGAGGCCCCCGGAGAAGGCGATGCCGACGCGCTCGCCGGTGGGCAGGGAGGTGAGAACCTTTGACATAGGAAGAGTATGCGGCATAACGCATGATCATGCAAAGTACTCGCTGGTACGCGTTTCCCGTTTGCGGAGCGGTCACAGGCGGAGGACGACCAGGGCGGTGTCGTCGGTGAGGCCGACGGGCGGGATGAGTTCGGTCAGCAGGGCGTCGGCGAGCACCTCGGGGTCGGCGGTGCGGTGTCGCGCCAGGGCGTCGGCGAGACGTTGAAGGCCGACGTCGATGTCCTCACGGCGGCGTTCGATGAGCCCGTCGGTGTAGAGGACGAGAACGGAACCTTCGGTGAAGGCGATCCGCGCCTGGGGGCGCGGAGCATGTTCGGGCCGGGCGCCGAGTGGGGGGTCGGTGGCCTGGTCGAGGAAGACGACGGTGCCGTCGGGTGCGCAGAGGGCGGGTGGGGGGTGGCCGGCACTGCTGTAGGTGAGGGTGCGGCCGTGCCAGTCGATGAAGACCGACACGGCGGTGGTGGACTCGGCACCCTTGATGGAGCGGGCGTAGAGGCCGAGGACTTCGAGTGCCCGCGCCGGGCCCTGCGCGACGTGGGCGGCCGCCGACAAAGCGCTGCGCAGCTGCCCCATGACGCCGGCCGCGCGCAGTCCGTGGCCCACGACGTCCCCGACGGCGACGGCGGTGCGGTCGGGCAGGTCGACGAGGTCGTACCAGTCACCGCACACGTTCAGGGCCGCGGCGGAAGGCCGGTAGCGCACGGCCGACTGGTGGTGGCCGAGCGGGATCAGCGCCGGGAGCATCGCCTCCTGGAGGTGGAGAGCCACTTCGCGTTCACGGGCGTGGGCCTGACGCAGGCGTTCGTTGACCTCCTGGAGCTCCCGGGCGCGGGTGTAGAACTCTGACTCCAGGGCCTGGGCGGAACCCTCGCCGCTGCGGTTGCCACGGGCCCGGAGGAGCTCGGTGACCTCCTCCACCCGGTGGAGGAGCAGGGCCACGGTGCCGTCGGGGGCGGGCACGGGAACGTTGACGGGGCTCCAGTACCGCTCCTGCCACATCCCGGGGCGATCGGGGTCCTCCACGTCATAGCGCTGGAGGGCCATGGTGTCGCGCTCCCCCGTGGCCAGGACCCGTTCGAGGGAGGTGCGCAGGTTGCGCGTACCCGTCGCGGCCGGATCGTTCGGATTGTCCGGGAAGACGTCGAACAGGTAGCGGCCGACGATCTGCTCGCGGGTGCGGCCGGACACGGACAGGTACGCGTTGTTGACCTCCAGGAACACCAGACCCGGACTCAGCAGCGCGATCGCACCCGGCAGGGCCTGGTAGACCGCCTGGTAGTCGATCCCGGATCCGTTCACGATCCACCTGTCTGTCCGTGCGCTTCCGTTCGGTCATGAGGTTGCTCCCACGATAGGCGCGACCGCAGGGGTCGGGCCCGTCACAGCCCTCGGGCGTCGTCCGTTCGGCCCCTCGGTTCTGACGCACCCGAAGGGACGCTCACCGATCGGCAAAATGCCGTTCACCCTGCCGGACCCTGCAGCGGGGTACGGCCAGGGCGGTGGTGGTCGATCGCGACGAGTTCGACCTCGAAGCCGTCGTCGTTCTCCAGGTAGGCGGCATAGTGCTGCCCACCGCCTGCGTGCGGGTGCCGGTCGGGGAACATCAGGTGCCAGCCGTGCCGAGTCGCCTCGGTGGCCAGTCCCTCGACTGCGGCGTGGTCCTCGACGTGGAAGGCCAGGTGGTTCAACCCGGGGCGGCAGCGGTCGTGGCGGTCGGCGGTGAGGGCCGGGGACTGCTCGACGACCAGGTAGGTGGGCCCGAGCCGCCAGCTGCGTCCGTTGTCCCAAGTCTGGAAGGGGGTGTAGCCCAGGGCCTCCAGCAGCCAGCCGAGAGAGGCCACCGCGCGGTCGAGGTCGGGCACCCACAGCTCGATGTGGTGCAGCGCGCCGGATGCGGGGCGGTTCACCGCGCCGACGCAGGGGCTAGGGGGTGGGGGGCGAGCACGGTTCGCCGGCCTTCCGGGGCGCGTGAGGGGCCCCGCGTGCCGGCGCGTGGCCACAGGCGTTCGGCACCGTCGGCCCGGCTCATGGCGATGTCCCTAAGAATGTAAGGCGGTCCGGGAGGACCGGGTGTGGCTGATGGCTGTGTGCCGTTGATGGCTCGAGAGGACTGGCCGCCCGGTCCTCCG